>JAFZRB010000345.1 GCA_017620115.1 Clostridia bacterium
ATCCCTCGCTGCCCACGGGCCGGCCCGCCCACGTCGAGTTCACACGCTATGAAATCGACCACGACGGCTTCGGCGGCTTCCAGCCCATGCGCGCCGTGATCACCGACGAATACAAGCTGGCTATCCACCTGCTCGATACCGACGAATTCTACGCCGCCGACGATCCGTACGATCTCGTCAACCGCATCGGCGACGAATCGCTCGCCGAAGTCCGGAACGCGCTGCACGACGAGCTCCTCGACTGGATGAACCGCACGCGCGATCCCTTCCGCGGGTATCAGTGGGCCTGTCGCCCATGGCGCGCCGACAAAACGCCCTCGTGGGACGTGGACGGCTTCACCCGCCAGCGCGAAAACGACCCGGGCGAGTACCGCCAGCTGGACTACAGCACCGGACTCACCATGGAATCCGCCACGCGGAGCAAGTGAGCTCCGCGCGCAGGCGAACCGAATAGTTCATTTCAGGGAGGGTTTTTTATGACGAAAAGGCAGCGCGCCGAGGCCGTTATGAGGGGCGAAAAGCCCGACCGCGCGCCGGTGTGTTTCTGGCACCATTTCGGAGCGCTCGCGCCGGAGGAAACCGTGCGCGCGCACGTCGGCTGGTTCCGGGAGAGCGGCGAGGACATCCTGAAGATGATGTGCGACGAGTTCTTCATCTATCCGCTGAACGGCGCGAAGACGGCGGCGGACTATCTCGCGCTGAGGCCGCAGGGCCGCGACGCTTATTACGTGCGCGGCCAGGCCGAGCGCGCCGCGCAGATCAACGACGCTCTGAAGGGCGAGCCCGTGACCTTCTACAACGCCTTCTCGCCCTATGCCACGCTCAAGCACGCCATCGGGCAGGAGGCCGCGCTCGCGCTGCTGCGCGAACACGAGCAAGCCGGGCTGCACGCGCTTGAAGTCATCTGCGAGGACACGGTGTTCATGATCGAGGCCGTGCTCAGAGAGAGCGGCACGACGGGCATGATGCTCTGCCTGCAGGGCGCGGAGGAGGGCCTGTTCACGGACGAGGAATACGCCCGCCTGGTCGCGCCCACCGAGCGGCGGGTGGTGGAAGCCGCCTCGGCGCTGTCCGACTCGAATCTCCTGCACATGTGCGGCTGGGACGGCGTGAAGGATCATCTGGAACGCTGGAAGGATTATCCGTCGGCCATCGTCAACTGGGATGTGGACATCGAGGGCGTTTCCCTGCGCGAGGGCAAGGCGTATTTCGGCGGCCGCGCGGTGTTGGGCGGCTTCAACAATCGCCCCGGAACGCTGCTTCCCGCAGGCTCAAAGGAGGATTTTCAGGCCTTCGCCCGCAGCCTGCTGGCCGAAACCGGCGGCGAGGGCGTCATTCTGGGCGCGGACTGCTCCCTGCCCAAGGACGTCGATCCCGCGCGCGTGCGCTGGGTCGTGGAAGCCGCGGAGCAGTTCGCGGCGGAGGGTTAGCGGAGGGATCGGCCTTACGCCTCTGCGTCAGGAACGCTGAATGTCCGTATCGTTTTTAATTGCATCATAGGGCACGGTTATGGTATAATAGCGATAGTAAAGGAGGTCAGGATCATGCTTTCATTGGAAACGATTCAGCAGGCTGTCAACCAGGCGGCGGCGGAATACCCGATCCGGCGCGTTGAGCTGTTCGGCTCATATGCCGACGGCACGGCCGACGCGGACAGCGACATGGATTTTCTGGTGGAGTTTTCGGAAAACCCGACCTCTCTTCTGCACATCTGCGGCTTCCGGGAAACGCTGGCCGAGCTTCTGCATATGGACGTGGATATCGTAAAGCTGCCCCGCAGGCAGAACGATGGCCTGACGATCAACAGGACGGTGCGCATGTATGGAGCATAAAGAGAGAAACGAGAACATCCGTTTGAAGATGCTGACCGAAATCGCGGATATTGAAGCTTTTACCTCTGGCCGCGCCGCCGCTGAACTGACGGCGGACAGAATGTGGCAAAAGGCCGTGGTGATGAGCCTTATCAATATCGGCGAACTGTCAAAATCGTTTACAGATGATTATCTCGCTGCCATGCCCGAAATTCCATGGAAGGCGATTCGCGGTTTTCGCAATATCGCCGCCCATCAATACGGCATCATTGATATTGATGATGTGTATAAGACCGTCATGGAAGATATACCATCATTAAAAGCCGCGCTGTTATCGCATAATGAATAAGCGTCAACAGGGGAAAGCGCAGAACATACGCCTTCCCCTGTTATCATTCTGAACGGCGAAAGAAATCCCGTTTCACCGCCTCACTTCGTGAGCCGGATCACGTTCCACGACACCGCGGGCAGGATCACCGCGCCGTCCTTCAGGTCGACGGGCACGGCCACCGGTTTCACGTTGTCGGGATTCTGCTCGGTGTTCACGGCCTTCATGTCGTCGTGATGCAGCACGGTGTGCGCCGCGCCGCTGAACGCGCCGAAGGAGCGCAGGTCGCAGGTGAGCGCCGCCGGTTCGGCGAGATCGCGGTTCACGGCGAAGATGGTCACGCCGCCGTCCTCCGACATCACCGCCGCCGCGTCCACCAGGGGAACGTCGGCGTAGTGCTTCGTGTCGGCCTTCTCGCTGGTGAGCTGAGGCAGCAGGCTGACGCCGCGGCCCAGCTCGCTGGCCTGCTTCAGCGGCCAGTAGATGGTCTGCGCCCACGCGCCGCCGCCCGGCCGGGTCATGATCGGCGCGATCACGTTTACCAGCTGCGCCATGCAGGCGATCTTCACGCGGTCGGCGTTCTTCAGGATGGTGATGAGGATCAGGCCCACCAGCAGGGCGTCCTCGAAGTTGTAAACGTCCTCCAGCAGCGGCAGCGCCGTGCCCCACGGCTCGCGCCTGTAAAGCTGCTGATCCTGCTCGTGGGAATGATACCACACGTTCCATTCGTCCAGCGACAGGTTCACCTGCTTTTTGGAATGCTTCGTGCCCTTCACCGCGTCGCAAATGGCGGCCACCGTGCGGATGAATTCCTCCAGGTTCATCGTGGAGGCCAGGAAATCGGGCGTGTCGTTGTGCGGGTTGCCGTAATAGCGGTGCAGCGACACATAGTCCACGTTCTCGTAGCACTCCATGAGCATCTCGCGCTCCCAGGAGCCGAACGTGGGCATCTCCGTGCTGGAGGAGCCGCAGGCCACGACCTCGATGGAATCGTCCGTCCATTTCATCATTTTCGCGGCCTCGTTGGCGACGCGGCCGTATTCATAGGCGGTCTTGCGGCCCATCTGCCAGGGCCCGTCCATCTCGTTGCCCAGGCACCACAGTTTGATGCCCAGGGGATCCTTCGCGCCGTTCTTCGCGCGCAGGTCGCTTAGATAGCTGCCGCCCTTATGGTTGGCGTATTCCACGACATCGCGCGCCTCGGCCGGGCCGCGGGTGCCCAGGTTCACGGCGTACATCACGTCCGCGCCGGCCTTCTTCGCCCAGGCCGCGAACTCGTGCAGACCCACCTCGTTGGGCTCGGTGGTCTTCCAGGCCAGGTCGAGCCGCCGCGGGCGCTGCGCCTTCGGGCCGATGGAATCCTCCCATTTGAAGCCCGAAACGAAGTTGCCGCCGGGATAGCGCACGATCGGCACGTTCAGCCGCCGCACCAGCTCCAGCACGTCGCCGCGGAAACCGTCCCCGTCCGCCGTGGGATGGCCGGGCTCGTAGATGCCGGTGTATACGCAGCGGCCCAGATGCTCCACGAAGGAGCCGTAAATGCGCTTGTCGATCGGGGAAATCACATAATCCTTGTCCAGAACCAAACGGGCTTTACGCATGAGCATTCTCTCCTAACATCCTGTTTTCGCCGTTTTGGGGCGCATGGCACATCGCCATCTATTCGACGGGCGCGCGCCGATTTCCTGCCGCGCCGCGTTCCCGCGCGCGGATTGTTCACGGGGCATTGAAAAAAGCGGATGGATCCTGTATAATGGTTTTGGGAAAATCCACAACAAGGAGGCTGCGGCCAATGGAACACTACATTCTGGGCTACGTCGTCGACCGGGCGCTGGAGAGCGTGACCCGCGAGGACGCGAACCGGCTGACGCACATCAACCTGGCCTTCGGGGTTCTGAAGGACAACCTGCTGGACATGCGCAAAATGCAGCACATCGACGAGATCAGGCGCATCCGTCGGCTGAATCCGGACATCAGAATCGTGCTGTCCATAGGCGGCTGGGGCGCGGGCGGCTTTTCCACGATGGCCCGCACGGCGCAAACGCGCGAGGCGTTCGCGGCGTCCTGCCTGCGCGTGGTGGAAGAGCACGGCCTGGACGGCATCGACATCGACTGGGAATACCCCTGCGACAACTCCGCGGAAATCGACTGCGATCCCTCCGACAGGGAGAACTTCACGCATCTCCTGCAGGCGCTGCGTGACGCGCTGGGCAGCGAACGCATCGTGTCCATCGCCGCGGGCGCAGGGCATTACTTCATCGAGGATACCGAGATGGACAAGGTGGCCGCCATCTGCGACTACGTGCAGCTGATGACCTACGACATCCGCAGCGGCTTCCAGCGCGAGGCCGGCCACCACACCGGCCTGTTCACCAGCCCGGGCGACCGGCTGAACGGCAGCGTGCAGGCCAGCGTCGAGGATTTCATGGCGGCGGGCGTGCCGCGGGAGAAGATCGTGATCGGCGCGGCGTTCTATTCGCGGCGCTGGGACGGCGTTCCGAACGTGAACCACGGCCTGTTCCAGATGAGCGAGACCGTCGGCCAATACGGGCCGGGTTACGCGCAGCTGGAGGAATCCTTCATCAACAGGAACGGCTTCACGCGCTACTGGGATGACGACGCCAAAGCCCCCTTCCTCTTCAACGGGAGCAGCCTCATCAGCTACGACGATACCGAATCCATCCGCCTGAAATGCGAATACCTGAAGGCGGAGGGCCTGAAGGGCATCATGTACTGGGAGCATGGCAGCGATCCCTCGCGCAAGCTGCTGGCCGCCATGTGGAAGGCCATGGGCGGCCGGGAAAAGGCGTAAAGCCGGAAACGGCGGCGGGGGAGCCTTTCCTCCGGAGAAAACGAGCCCCTCCTTTCCCGCGCGTCGCGGTGAAAAGGAGGGGCTCGTTTATGGCTGTCGTTCCGGCTTACCGCCGCCTGCGGCTGTTGCCGCTGATGAGGATCAGGCGCAGCAGCTGCAGGATGGCGCTCAGCGCGGAGGCCACGTAGGTCATGGCGGCGGCCCGCAGCACCTTCCGCGCGCCGGTCATCTCTTCGGCGTCCAGGTAGCCTTCGCCTTCGAGTGTGGCGAGCGCGCGGCGGCTGGCGTTGAACTCCACCGGCAGCGTGATGAGCGCGAACAGCACCACCAGCGCGAACAGCGCGATGCCCGCCATGACGAGCGGCTGCCAGCTGAAGATCAGCCCAACGAGCACCAGCGGCCATGAGAGGTGCGATCCGATGTTCACCGTGGGGACGGCGGCCGAGCGCAGCACGAGCGGCGCGTAGGCGTCGCGGTGCTGGAGCGCGTGGCCGGTCTCGTGCGCGGCGACGCCCAGCGCGGTGATGGAGCCGGAATCGGCGACCGGCGCGGACAGGCGCAGCGTGCGGCTGGAGGGGTCGTAATGGTCGGTCAGGTCGCCTGCGATGCGCTCGATCGCGACATCGTAGAGCCCCGCGCCGTCCAGCATGCGCCGGGCGAGCTGGGCGCCGGTCAGGCCGCAGCGCGCGGGCACGGCGGCGTATTTGCGGGTGACGTTCTGGACGGCGGCCTGCGCGATCAGCGAAAGCGCCAGCCCGGCCAGCACGAGCAGATAGGTTGGATCAAAATAATAAGGATAATACATAGAGCGGCCTCCTTTCGCAAGGCTTTCCACAATGCTATTATATCACCTTTTCCGCCCGCCGATATGTCGGAAAAGTGACTAAAATTCAAATATTCTTCCGGGCGAATCCGCGCGGCGCTTTTTCATCCTCCCGCCGGCCTCCGTTTTGCCGGGCGGGTTCGCCGGGAAGCCTGTCGATTTCCGCAGGGTGGTCTCATTTAAAAAACAGTCCGACAAATTGGAGTTTGGCGAAGTGGTAAAACCTTGCCTTCCCCTTCGAGGGGAAGGTGCCTCGTGAGAGGCGGATGAGGTGTTAGCCCGGCTCTTTGCTGTCTATCGCAATAGGATGCTGGTCGCGACGATAACACCTCATCAGTCGCCTGCGGCGACAGCTTCCC
>JAFZRB010000346.1 GCA_017620115.1 Clostridia bacterium
CAGCCGTTTCAGATAGCCGTCGTAACCTTCCTTTTCCTCGAAAAAGAGCAGGGAGGCGTAGGCGGCGAGCGTGTCCGTGAGCCAGGGCTCGTTTTCGGGATTGCATCCCGCCTCGACGCCGAACCACTGCTTCGCGCACAGCCGCGCGACTGTCTCCTCCAGGTCGTTCCGCTTCGTCAGCGCGCTCAGGGGAATCTGAACGAGGCCGGTCTTCGAGGAACCGCGCAGACAGTCGGTTTCCATCAGCTCCAGCTCCGCGAACGGGCACGCGCCCCAGAAGCCCTCGTAGGTCTCCATAACGCGCAGCGCGGCCTCCAGGATGGCCCGCGCCGCGGAGCCGGTGTTGGCATAGGCCCGCACGACGAGGCCGGAGGCGGTTGCGCCACTGCGCTCGTTCATCTTGCGGCTGAACGCGAGCGAGAGATCGCGCGCGCCGGTCGCGGTGATATGCCAGGCGACCATGCCGTTTTCGTCCGGCGCGGAGGGGATCGCCTCGCCCGCGGAGGCGAGCAGCCAGCCTTCGGGCAGGGCGAGGCTGGCCTCGTAGTCGGCGGGTTCGCTGGTCAGCGGATCGACGGCCACCGTCCAGCTGTTCAGCACGAAATCCCGCGTCTGCGCATCGTAGACCGCGGCGATGGGATAGAAATTTACGAGCCGCCAGCCCAGGTCGCCCAAGCCCATGGCCCAGTTGTTCACTGGCAGCAGCAGCCGGAAAACCAGCTCGATGCGCGCCGTTCCGCCCGGCTCGAGCGGGCATTCGACGCGCATGAATTCCTCGTTCGAGCCGCTCATGGCCCAGCTGGCCGCTTCGCCGTTGAGCTTCACGCTGATAAAATCGACGCCCCCCGGGGCGTATCCTTCCGGGAAGGCGTCGTTCCAGTCGCTGTTTTCAACCGGTACGGATTCGGCGCGGCGAAGCGCGTTGGCGTACACGTTCAGCCACACGCAGTCCAGCGTCCGTCCGGCGGTATTTACGTAATCCAGCGTTTCGGTAATGGCGATCGCCTGGTTGTCCAGGTCGATCGCCATGTCGAGCGCGTAACGGCTGCGCGGCGCTTCCTCCTCCGCCAGCCCGAAAACCGGTATCACGGAGTAGAGGATCGTGCCGATCAGCAGCACGGCCAGAACAATGGCCAGCGCGCGAACGAGCTTATCCTTCCGTCGGGATCTGTTTCCCGCCATTTCTTTCCCTCCCTTCCGCATAGTCTTTCATAATGCGCTCCATGTCGTCATACGACTGGGCGCGGTTGATCGCTTCTCTCAGGCGCGCGCAGCCGGGCAGGCCCTGCATATACCAGGCCGCGTGCTTGCGCATCTCCCGGATGCCCACCCTTTCGCCCACGTACTCCGCCTGCATGCGCGCGTGTCGGAGCGCCAGATCGATGCGCTCGTCCAGCGTGGGCGGCGGGCAGGCTTCGCCCCGCAGCGCCGCGCGGATCTCGCGGAACACCCAGGGATTGCCCTGCGCGCCCCGGCCGATGGCCACGCCGTCGCAGCCGGTCTCCCGGCGCATGGCCAGAAAATCCCCGGCGCTGCGCACGTCGCCGTTGCCGATCACCGGAATGGATACCGCCGCCTTGACGCGCGCGATGACGTCCCAGTCCGCCCGGCCCATGTACATCTGCTCGCGCGTGCGCCCGTGCACCGTGACGGCGCTGGCGCCGGCCTGCTCGGCCCGCCTGGCGATCTCAACGGCGTTGACGTGATCCTGATCCCAGCCCGCGCGAATCTTCACGGTGACGGGGATGGACGCGCCTTTCACCGTTTCCGCGATGATCTTTTCCGCCTTCTCCGGCGTCTTCATGAGCGCCGAGCCCTCGCCGTTGGAGACGATCTTGTGAGCCGGACAGCCCATATTGATGTCGATGAACTGGAAGCCCGCCTCCGAGAGCCGGCTGGCGGCTTCGCGCATCTCGTCCGGTTCGCGGCCGAACAGCTGGAGCCCCAGGATGCCCTCCCGTTCGCTCCGGCGCAGCAGCTCGCTCATGGCCCGCGTGCCCTTCGGCGCGCACAGGAAGCCCCGCGCGCTCAGCATTTCGCTCACCGCCCACGCGGCTCCCTGCTCGAAGCACAGGATTCGCATGGGCATATCGGTGATGCCCGCCATCGGGGCGAGCGCCGCGCCGTCGGGCAGCTCAATGCCGCCGATCCTCATGACGGTTTCGCCGGCGCCGTCGAAGGCGCGTCCGTCGCCGCTTCGATGATGAGCTGCGTCTGCGTGAGCTGGTCGATCTTCCAGCGGCCGTCCTGGCGCACCAGCTTCACGGTGTAGCGCCCGCCGTACCAGCTGGGAGGCGTCGCGGACAACGCGCCGCTCTTCACCAGGCTCTGCTTGCTGTCCAGCGCCTTGCCCGTGATGCGGGGCACGCGCTCCACGATGGTGGCCGTGGCGCTGTTCTCCCAAGGCCAGGCCCACACCCATTCCAGCGTAAGGTTGTATTTGAAATCCGTGATGTTGTAATCGATATAGGGCGAGGCGCTGCTCAGGCCGATCCCCAGCGTCTCGTCGCTCAGCAGAAAGTCGTTTGTGAAGTAATTGACCAGCTCGTCGGCGTTCTTGCGGGTGAGGATCACCGACGCGCGCGCGGTCATGCCGTCGTTCAGCAGCAGGTAGATGTTGGCCGTGTTCATCGCCAGGTAAAACGCCAGGATGAGCAGCGCCGCGATGATGCTGAACAGCACCAGTCGGCTTGCCACAAACGAGAAAAATCGACGAATGTGCTTCACTTCGTGTCCTGTTCCTTTCCGTCGCCGCGTGGAAAACCCGCGGCAAGATCAGCTCACACGCGCCACTTGAACGAATACCGGCCCGATTCCAGCTCGATCATGGTGTCGCTCTCGGACTGCCAGGCCCGAACGATGCCGGGTATCTCGCCGGAGAGCAGCCGTTCGCTCTCAGTCACCTGCGGCAGGGCGGCGTTTTCCAGCACCAGCACGGCCGTCGAACCGCCGGGTACGGTGCAGGCGACGGTCTCCTCGCCGTCCTCGATGCGCCAGCCGCACCGCACGCGGCCATAGGGCGTATTCTGCCAGGCCGACACGAACGACAGCCCCTCGATGGGCCGCGGATGCAGCAGCAGCTCGCGGTAGCCCGGTTTGGCCATATCGATGCCCGCCAGCGCGCGCATCATCCATTCGCCGATGGCGCCGTAGGCGTAGTGGTTATAGGAGTTCATGTCGCTCGACCAGAAGCTGCCGTCCGGCTTGATGCCGTCCCAATGCTCCCACATGGTGGTCGCGCCGCGCATCACGGGGTACAGCCAGGAGGGATAGTCGGCCCGCAGGAACAGCCGGCCCGCCGCGTCGTGCGCGCCGCACTCGGTCAGCGCGAGGCACAGATAGGGCGTGCCCACGAAGCCGGTGGTGAGATGGCCGCCGTTTTTCTCGATCAGGTTCACCAGATCTCGCACCATGCGCGGCCTGTCCTTTTCCTCAGCCAGGTCGAAATGCAGCGTAAGCGCGTAGGCGGTCTGGGTATCCACGGCGAGGCGGCCGGTGGAGGTGATGAATTCCTGCCGGTAAGCCTTCACGATTTTGCGATACAGGCTGCGCAGCTCCAGCGCGTCCTTCTCGTAGCCCAGCACCTCGGCCGCGCGCCGTGTGAGCCGCGTGCTGTAAGCATAGAACGCGGTGGCGATGAGCGTTTTGTCGGTCGCGCCGACATAACTGCCCTCGTGGGCGTCGAGGCCCAACCAGTCGCCGAAATGGAAGCCCTGGTTCCACAGGTAGCCTTCGGACTGGCTGCCGATATAGTCCACCCAGCGCCGCATGGAGGGATACTGCGCCTCCAGCACGCGCTTGTCGCCGTAGCAGGCGTAAATCGTCCACGGCACGATGGTGGCCGCGTCGCCCCAGGCCGCCGAACCATAGTTCTGTTCCTTCAGCACATGCGGCACCACGAAGGGCACCGCGCCGTCCTCGCGCTGATCCAGCGCCAGATCCTTCAGCCATTCGGAAAGCATCAGCGCGCAGTCCATGTTGATGCACGCGGTGCGCGCGAAGGCCTGGCAGTCGCCCGTCCAGCCCAGGCGCTCGTCGCGCTGCGGGCAGTCGGTGGGCACGTCCACGAAGTTGCCCCGCTGGCCCCACTGGATGTTGTGGAACAGCTGGTTCACGCGCTCGTCGGAACACTCGAAGCCGGCCGTCGTCTCCAGATCCGAGGAGATGACCACGCCCGCGAAATCCTTCGGGTTCACTTCGCACGGCCAGTTTTCCAGCCGCACATAGCGGAAGCCGTAGAAGGTGAGCTCGGGCTCGTAGGTTTCTTCGCCGCCGCGGAGGGTGTAGACCAGCTTCGATTCGGCCAGGCGGTAGTTTTCCATGTAGAAATTGCCGTCCCGGTCGAGCACTTCTGCGTGGCGCACGGTCACGGTGGTCCCGGCCGGGCCGCGCACGGTGAAGCGCAGCCAGCCCACCATGTTCTGCCCCATGTCCAGCACCGTTTCGCCCTTGGGCGTGGTGATGATTTCAACCGGCGTGAGCGAATACTGGCGGCGCACCGGCTGATCGAGCTGGCTCACCAGCGGGGCCTTCACATGCCGAACGATCTGCGCGCTCTCCCAGGCTGAATCGTTGAAGCCGGGCGCGTCCCAGCCGGGGGTCTCCATGCGGGCGTCGTAGTGGGTGCCCATGTAGAAATCGGCGTAGCGCACCGGCGTATCGGAAAGGCACTTCCACGTCGCGTCGGTGCGGATGATCTGTTCGCTGCCGTCCTCGTAGGTGACGACGACGCCGGCCAGCAGCGCCAGCCGCTCACCGAACACGTTGCGCTGATCCTTCAGCGCCAGGTAGCCGCGATACCAACCGTCCGCCAGCGTGGCGGCGACCACGTTTTCGCCCGGGCACAGCAGGGAGGTAACGTCCCAGGTCTGGTATTGCAGGCGCTTTTTGTAGGTCGTCCAGCCGGGGCACAGCACGTCCGGGCTGACCGGGCGGCCGTTCAGCCGCAGGGCGTAGATGCCCAGCGCGGTGGCGTAGACGCGCGCGCGGCGAATGGGTTTGTTCTTGAGCGTGAAGCTCTTGCGCAGGCGCGGCGCCGGCTGCATCCTGGAGATATCGCCCTTATGCGGCGTGCTGATCCAGTGCGCGCGATGGTCGATGCCCATCAGGCCGGTTTCAAAGAAGGCTTCCTCGCTGAACTCGGAATCGCGGCCCCGCTTGTCCCACACGCGGACGCGCCAGCGGTACCGCGTGCGCGGACGCAGCGCCGGGCCCTCGTAGGGCACCAGCACGGAGGCGGGCCTGTTGACGCGGCCGGTGTCCCACAGGGGTTCGGCCGAGTCCTCGCAGAACACCTGCAGGCGGTATGCGCCCTGCAGGACGCTCATGCCCGACTGGATCTGCCAGCTGAAGCGAGGCACGGGGATATCCAATCCGATAGGGTTGATCCTGTGTTCGCAGGTCAGGTTTGTCACGCTGGGCATTACGGCACCTCCGTTATCGGTTCATGTTTTCCAGGATGCTGAGCATTTCGTTGACCATTTCCTCGTCGTTCAGGCGGAATTTGATCACCACGCGGCGCGAAGCGGCCATATCCACGGAGCCGTTGGCCCTGTAGATGGGATCGCTGAACGAACGCCCGTTGACCGTGACGATTTCCTGCAGGCGCAGCTTGGCCTGGCTGGATATGCCGGTGAATTCGCTGCTCAGGATGTAGCGGAGCACCGCGTAGGCGCGCTCCTGAGAGAGCTGCATGTTCTTGAGGAATGTGCCGTCGGTGTCGGTATGGCCCTCGATGACGATCTGGCTGACATATTGCGAGTATTCGTCGCTCATGAGCACCTTGAGGTAGCCGGGGATAAAGCTGTTCAGGAACGCCTTGCCCACGTCCTTGAGCGTGGAGCGGTTCACGTCGAACAGCATCTCGCTGCTGAACACGATGGCGCCCGATTCGTCCACGCTGGCGCCGCTGATGTTTGAATCGGCCAGCGCGCGCACCAGCTCCTCGATGATGGCGCTCTTGACGCCCACCAGCTTGTCGAGCTGGGCCTGCTGGGCCTCCATCTGCGTCTGCTGGGCTTCCATCTGGGTCTGCTGCGCGTACAGCTGAGCCTGCTGGGCTTCCAGCTGGGCCTGCTGAAGCTGCTGCGCGGCGGTGGCCTCGTCCAGGCTGGCCTGCGCGGTTTTGAGCTGCTCTTCCTGCTCGCTGAGGCGGGCCTGCAGCGAGTTGAGCGTGCTCTCCTGGAGCACCAGCTTGGCCTGCAGGAGCAGCTGCGCCTGCTCGGTTTCCGTCAGCTTCTGCGACTGCTCGTTCAGCTCGTCCTCCTTGCTCTCCAGCGCCTGTTTGGTTTCGTTGAGAGCGGCTTCTTTGCTTTCCAGCTCCTGCTGGGAGAGCGTCAGCTGCGCGGCCTGCTGGTCGAGTATGCCGCTCTGCCTCAGCAGCTCGGCCGTCTTGATCTCCAGCATGTCGTAATACTGATACACGGCGTAGAACAGAACCAGCACGAATATGAGCATCAGCGCGCTCATGAGGTCGGAAAAGCTGATCCACAGGGTGCCGGTTTCGCCGTGACTCCGGTTGCGGCTGCGTGCGCGCATTACTGACCACCTCCGCGGACGGCGTTCATATGGTGAACGGCGTCCTCAAGCAGAGCGGTGGTGCGCTCCATATAGCGCACGAGCTGGCTGGTCTGGCTGGCGTACTGCTTCGCCGCGTCGTCCATGATGGCGGGCATGTCCTGAACGGCGTCGTGGACGCCGCCGATGACCTGCGTCAGATGATCGATGATATCCTGCATGTTCTGGTCGAACATGCCGAAGGCGTGCTGCAGCTCGCTGTTGACGCCCTTCGAGAAGGCCTTGTGCGCGTTCAGGAGCGCCTCGCCGTTCACCTTCATCTCCTCGGCCACCTTGTGCAGCGCGGCGGTGGAGATGTTGCTGTTCTCGGTGTAGGCCTTGGTGAAGGAATCCATGCGCGTCTGGAAGGAGTTCACCTCGCGCATGAAATCAGACTGCATCTGGCCGATCTGCGCGATGTAGTTCGCCTGCTGACGCGCCACCATTTCCATGTTCTTCACGTTGTCGGCCACGATGCCGTAGCCGTCCTCGACCTTCTGCTGCGCCGCGCCCAGGCGCACGATGTAGCCGTCGAATTTGACGATGAGGGATTCGGACATCTGCTGGATCTGCACGATATCGCGCGACACGCGGTTGAGCCCCTCGATCGTGGCGCGCACGGTTTCCTGCGTGTCCTGATGCCAGGCGGCGGTCTCGGCGAGCACGCGCTGCAGCTGCAGGAACTGGCCGCCCAGCGAGGCGTTCATGTTTTCCACGAATTTGGATACGATGGCGTCCACGCCGCGCACCTGCTCGCGGGCGGCCACGTCGATGAAGCTGTCCAGGCTTTCCTGCAGGGGCTGGAGCGCCATTTCCATGGCGTTGCCGATGCGGTCGGTGAGGCCGCCGGTGATGTCCTGCGCCAGGCTCTGCATCATGGCGGTCTGTTCCTGCTGGTAGATGGCGATCTGCGTGATCGGATCGACGGTGACCATGTGCGCCTGCTGCTGCATGGCGTCGTAGAAGCGCTTGAGCGCCTTGCGCGTCGAACCCTGCGCCACGCGCAGGATAAGCGAGAACAGCACCGAGCCGATCACGCCCACGATGGAGGTGGCGAAGGCGTAGCGCATGCCGACCATCAGCACGCGGATGGCGTCCATGGTGGCGTCGGAGCTGTCGAGGTTGAAGTCCGACAGGCCCATGACGATGCCCAGCAGCGTTCCCAGGAAGCCCAGCGACACCAGGATGCCGGGCACGGCGTCGGCGAAGCTGGAGAAGCCGGGTTCGTAGATGGCGGTGTCCTCGTTGATGTAGTCGTCGATGGGGGAGGCGTTGTGGTATTCGTCGTCGGCGAACAGGCGGCTGTTCAGGTATTCCACCCACGGCACCGCGAGCGGCCCCCGGCCGAGGAAGCGCTTGTCCTGCCAGACGTCCTTGCTGTCATTGCGCCGGATACGGCGCACGCCGCGACGGAGCTGTCCGCGCGCCTGCATGACGGGCATGATGCACTTGATCAGCGCGACGATGAAAAGCGCCGCAATCGCAATATACACCAGGCCCTGGGCCAGATTTTTCGCCAGATGGCTGGCGATTTCACTCAATAATTCGCTAAACAACAGCATCAGTCCTTTCCCGCGCTGGTTCTATAAATAAATATCCGGGATGTCTGATAGACGAAAAACGGTTTGAATCGGTTCATTCCGACAGATATACACGTCTATTATAGGACGCCCATGTTAAGTATACAATCGCGACCAGCCGCATGTGGCAGTCGGGACGAAAACAGGCCGCCTGCCCACCCTGTGATGAAATCCAAAACCTTAACCGCACCATGACGGAAAACAAATGCCTCATGGCTTATAATGAATAAGCGTCGCCGTCATGGCGGACGGCCTCACGCGCCGGCGTTCAGCCGCTCGACCAGAGAGGGAATATCCGCCACCGTGTCAACCTGCCATTCCGGCTGGGGAATATCGGGGAACTGCCAGGGCGTGATCGTGCGCACCCATACGGCGACGTAACCGGCGCGACGCGAGGCGTCCACGTCGTTGACGGGATTGTCGCCCGCGTAGATCAGCTCGCAGGGCAGGCAGCGAAGGCGCTCCGCCATGTCGAGGAACAGATCGACATGCGGCTTGGCCGTGGCCGGATCGGAGCCGATGATGATTTCGTCGAAGCGGTCCGCCTCGCCCAGCGCGGCGATCTTGGCCGTCTGATGGCGCGGATTCCCGTTTGTGATGAGGCCCAGCTTCATTCCCATGCGCTGTAGCCGCTCCAGGGCGGGCCTGACAAACGGAAAATGCGCCATGTTCTCGGCATACTGGGTCTGGAAATAATCCACGATGAACCGCGCGGTGAAATCGCCCTGGAGGATTCCCGTATCGCGCAGGCGCGCGGCCACGGCCCGCCAGCCGCCGTATATGCAGGCGTGTTCCGCCCCGACGACGGCCTCCTGGGCCTGGGCGCGCGAAACGCCGGGAACGACGTACTCCGGGTATTCGTCGAAAAAGCGGCTCATGGCGGCGCGGCTGCTCGCGTCGCGGTCGTAGAGCGTGTGGTCGAGGTCGAAAACGACGCCTTTGATCATGGCTGGATCCCTCCGTGCGGTATCTTTGCCCCGTTATTGTAACACAAAAGGCGCTGCCTGAAAAGAGCGTGCGGCGCGGATGAACAGCGAAAGGATGTGCGGCATGAACAATCTTCTGGTCACGAGCAACATTGTTTTCCCCATCTTCCTGGTGATGCTGGTCGGCTACCTGGCCCGGCGCTTCGGCCTCATGAGCGAGGAGACGACGAAGGGCTGCAACAAGCTGGTATTCCGAATTTTCCTGCCGGTGTCGCTGTGCCGCAGCATCATGCGCGTCGATCCGGACAAGAACATTTCGCCCGCGCTGCTGCTGTTCGCCATGCTGGGCGCGCTGGCGGTATTCGCGGTGTGCATGCTGGTCGTGCCGCGCTTCGAGAAGGAAAACAGCCGCCGGGGCGTGATGATCCAGGGCATTTTCCGCAGCAATTACGCCATCTTCGGCATCCCGCTCACCGAGGCGCTGTTCCCGCAGGGCGACGGCGGCGTGGCGGCCATGATGGTGGTGGCGGTGATCCCCATATTCAACGTGCTGGCTGTGATCACGTTGGAGATCTTCCGCGGCGGCAAATTCGACCTGAAGCGCATCGTGCTCGGCGTGCTCAAAAACCCGCTCATCTGGGGCTGCCTGATCGGCTTCATCGTGATGAAGGCGGGCATTCCGGTGCCTTCGGTCATCAATTCGACGGTGGACAGGCTGGCCAGCGTGGCTTCGCCGCTGGCGCTGTTCGCGCTGGGCGCGTCGCTCAAGCCCGGCAAGGTGGCGGGCAATCTGAAGGCGCTGGCGCTGAGCGTGGGCGGGCGGCTCGTCGCCGTGCCCGAGGTCATGCTGACCTCGGCCTACCTGCTCGGCTGCCGGGGCGTGGAATTCGCCACGCTGATGATCGTGTTCGCTTCGCCTACCGCCGTGAGCTCCTTTACCATGGCCGAACAGATGGGCGGCGATCCCGATCTGGCGGCGCAGCAGGTGGTGTTCACCACGGTGCTGTCGTCGGTCACCATCTTCGCGATGATCTTCCTGTTCAAGACCTGGGGGTTGTTCTGATTAAACCTGAATCCGGCTAAACTGTGAATCTGATTAAACTTGAATGAGAAAGCGTCCGCGCCGGTTGACGGTCGGACGGGCGGCTGATAGAATGGGGAATCGTACAGGAAACGGCATCCGCCGCTGAAAAAGGAATGGGGGAAGAAACGGTGCTTGAGACAGAACACCTGACAAAGAAATACGGCGGGAAGGCCGCCGTGAACGACCTTACGCTCAGGCTGGAGACGGGGCGGCTGGTGGCGCTGCTGGGGCCGAACGGCTCGGGCAAGACCACGCTCATGAAGATGATCGCCGCGCTGGCCTCGCCGACGTCGGGGACGATCCGGCTGGACGGCGTGCCCGTGGGCCGCGATACCAAGGCGAAGGTGGCCTACATGCCCACGGAAGCGTATTTCTACGGCTACATGAGCGCCCGCGACGCGGGCAGATACTACCGCGATTTCTTCGCGGATTTCAGCATGGACAAATACCTGGCCGCGCTGGAGCGGGAACATCTTGACCCGAAGGGCAGGATCCGCACCATGTCGTCCGGCATGGTGGCCAAGGTGAAGCTGGCGCTGACCTTCGCGCGCGACGCCGCCCTGGTGATGCTGGACGAGCCGCTCAACGGCATCGACATCGTGGCGCGGGAGCGCACGCTGGCCGCCATTCAGGAAAACCGCGGCTCGAACCGCACCATGATCGTCTCCAGCCACCTGGTGGACGAGCTGGAAACCATGATCGACGACGCGGTGTTCATCAAGGACGGCTCGCTGGTTGTGGCGGGCGACGCCAACGCGCTGCGCGAAAAGCACGGCATGAGCATCGTTGACATGTACATGAAGATATACGGAGAGGGGGCGTCGCTCGATGCTTAAGCTCATCAAATACGAGTTCCGCAAGAACCGGACGCTGCTCCTGGTCATACTGGGCATCATCGCGGCGCTGGAAATCTTCTTCCTGTTATGCCTGCCACCGGTGGCCCATTCCCGCGCCGCGCTCAACGCTGCCGCCTGGACAGCTGAGGCGAGCGACGCAGCTTATCGGGCGGAGGCCCGGCTGATCGTGTCGATGAGTCTTCTGGCCGCCGCCAGCTTCGGCACGGCGATGGCCGTGTTCATCATGGGCGTGGCGGGCTATTCGCGGGAGCTGAACCAGAAGACGAGCTATCTCATATTCATGACGCCCAGCAGCGCGCTCTCCATCGTCGCCTCGAAGATCCTCTTCACGCTGCTCACCGGCGTGGCGTTCGCAGGTCTCCTCATGGGGCTGGCCTCGGTCGACTTTCCCATGATGCTGGACGCCCTCGGCAGCGAGTGGCGCGGCTACTATAACCTTTTGGACTGGTTCATGGCCGAGAACGACCTGAGCCTCACCAGCGCGCTTTTGACCATCGCGTTTTACGTGCTGCTCATCTTCCTGAGCATCATCGCCACGGTGAGCATCGCATATCTCGCCATCACCCTGAGCGCCACCTTCATGCGCGGCAAAAAAGGCCATGCCCTGATTTCCGTGCTGCTGTTCGCGCTGCTCGCCTGGGGCAACTCGCGCCTTACCGGTCTCCTCATCACCGATAACGTCTATGAGCTGCTGAAGAGCCCCTCGGATATGGTGTGCATCCTGGCTCCGCAGATGATCCTGGATGTCGCGGTGTTGGCCGTTTCGCTCGTCGTCTGCGCCTGGATGCTGAAGAAGCGGGTCGATTTGTAGGGGTCGGGAGGGACAGCCCGGCCTGCCGAACGCCAATTTGTACAATGGAAAAACAAATCTTGGGTCTTGTCTGAACAGTATAAAAGGCGTATAATGTACAGGAAATTCCGGAGGTGAACGGTATGCAGCTGTATCTGGGCGATCTGGTGCAAATGCGCAAGACGCATCCCTGCGGCAGCGACCGCTGGGTCATCACCCGCACGGGCGCGGACATCAAGATCAAATGCGAAGGCTTCGGCCGTGTTGTCATGCTCGACCGGCCGGAATTTGAAAAAAGAGTCAGGAAGATTCTGACCGTTCATACGGAAGAATAGAGAAAGAGGCGATACGCATG
>JAFZRB010000347.1 GCA_017620115.1 Clostridia bacterium
ACGCCTACGACGAGGAAGAGCTCGAAGGCGGCGACAGCCGCGTGGTGCTGCACCTGCATCCGGCGCTGGCGCCCTTCAAGGCCGCCGTCATGCCGCTGCAGAAGAACAAGCTGGGCGACAAGGCGAAGGAAATCTACGCGATGCTCGCGAAGCGGTTCATGGTGGACTACGACGAGACCGGCTCCATCGGCAAGCGCTACCGCCGCCAGGACGAGATCGGCACGCCCTTCTGCATCTGCGTGGATTTCGACACCGAGCCCACCGGCAACGTGACCGTGCGCAACCGCGACACCATGCAGCAGGACGTCGTGGCCGTCGACAGGCTGGTCGAGTATATTCAGGAGAGAATCGATTTCTGATCAAAATGAGCGACGCGCCTCGCCGGACGAGTGAGGCGCGTTTCTCAATGAACAGGAGGAAGCGTTATGGATCACATCAACCGCCCCCTCATCCTCGGCGCGGCGTATCACGGCAACCGCATGCCGCACCATGCTTACGAGGACATGCGCGACATGATGAGAAACGGCATGGACCTGGTGGTTCACATGCTGTCGCACACCGACTGGGACAGGCACCTCAACAAGATGAAGGAGATCATCGGCATTTCGACCGACGTGGGTCTGGAGAGCTGGGTGGACAACTGGGGCCTCGGAGGCCCGCCAGGCGACAAATCGCATTTCCTGGCCTATCATCCCGAGGCACACCAGTACTACTCCAACGGCGACATGGATCACGTGCGCGCGTGCCTGAACAGCGAGGCGTTCCGCGGCTGGGTGCACGAATGGATCGACGCCGTCGAGTTCATTGGCGGGCGCACTATCTTCTGGGACGAGCCGCACCTGCCGCTCCTGCGGGGCAACGGCAAGGTCTACGCCTGCGCCTGCCCGCGCTGCCGCGAGCTCTTCCGCGCGAAGTACGGCTATGACATGCCCGAAGAGATCAACGGCGACGTGAGCGCCTTCCGGCTGGACACCATCCGCGATTACTTCTCCGACGTGACGGCCTACAGCGCCGGGAAGGGCATGAAGAACGTGGTGTGCGTCATGCCGGGCGAAGCCGGGCAGTACGGCATCGGCATCAGCACGCTGGACAGCATCTGCGCCCTTCCCACGCTCGACAACATCGGCTCGGATCCCTACTGGCTGGGCCATCCGATGGAGAAGATCGGCAGCCCCTATGAATTCGTTTACAGCCGCACGAAGCAGACCATCGACATCGCCGACCATTACGGCAAGGATCACAACATCTGGATCCAGACCTATTCCACCCCGCGCGGCCGCGAGGAGGAGATCGTCGAGGCCGCGGCCGCGGCCTACGACGCCGGCGCGCGCACCATCATCGCCTGGGGCTATTACGGCAGCGAGTCCAACGACTACGCCGCCAAGAATCCCGAAAAGACATGGATCGTCACCGGCGAAGCGTTCCGCCGCGTGCGCGAGATGGAGCGCAGCCATATTCTGGAGGAAAGAAGAGCGCGAGTGAGGAAATAAGGAGGGTTTACTGTGGAACAGCAGCTTCTCACCGCCGTCGAACGGTGGATTGACGAACACAAGGAAGAACTGATCGCGGACATTCAGGCGTTCAGCCGCATCGCCAGCGTCAGCCGGGCCGACCAGGCCGCGCCGGGCGCGCCGTTCGGGCCGGGATGTCGCGAAGCGCTGAACTGGGCGCTGAACCGCGCGAAGGAACTGGGCTTCACGCCCGTGGATCACGAGGGTTACTGCGGCACGGCGCGCATCGGCGATCAGGACAACGCCATCGGCATACTGGGTCACATCGACGTGGTGCCGGAGGGCGAGGGCTGGATCTACCCACCCTACGGCGCGACCCGCACAGGCGATTTCCTCATTGGCCGCGGCGTGGGCGACGACAAGGGCCCGACGCTGGCCGGCCTGTACGCCGCGCGCTG
Organism: Clostridia bacterium; assembly: GCA_017620115.1. Lineage (GTDB taxonomy): Bacteria > Bacillota > Clostridia > Christensenellales > Aristaeellaceae > Firm-10. The sequence continues at coordinate 1,910 of JAFZRB010000347.1, forward strand.
CGTAAAGGAACTGGGGCTGCCCATGAAGCACGGCGTCCGCGTGTACTTCGGCTGCAGCGAGGAGACGGGCATGCAGGATCTGCAGTACTACGTGACCCACGACACGCCGCCGAAGGTTTCCCTCGTGCCGGACTGCGGGTTCCCGGTATGCGTCGCGCAGAAGGGTTCGCTGTCCGCTGACGTGAGCATAGCCGCGGGGCCGTCGGTTAAGGCGTTCAGCGCGGGACTGGTGCACAACATGGTGCCCGCCGACGCGCAGGCCGAGCTGGCCGTTCCCGAAAGCGATCTGCGCGCGGCGTTCGCGAAGCTGGGCCTGAACGATGCGGACTTCACCGTCGGGCCGGTCGAGGGCGGCTGCCTCGTCCACGCGCACGGCATCGCCTCCCACGCCGCCGATCCCGGCAAGGGCAAGAGCGCGCTCAACATGCTGGCCGACGCGCTGGCGAAGTGCGGCCTCCTGGACGACGCCTCCGCGCGCACCATGGCCTCCATTGCCACGCTTACGTCGGGCTGCTACGGCGAAAGCTGCGGCCTCGAATGCGAGGACGAAATCTCCGGAAAGACCACCACCAATTTTGGCTTAGCTTCGATGAAGGACGGCCGCGTGTCCGTGAGCCTGGACGCGCGCCTGTCCATCGACGCCGACCCGGCCGGGTGCGCGAAGCGCTATGCCGCGGCCTGCGAGGCGCTGGGCTTCTCCTGCGACAGCGCGAGCACCACGCAGCCCTTCCACATCGGCATCGACAGCCCCGAGACCGTGGCGCTGATGGACGTATACCGCGAGGTCACGGGCCGCGACGACCAGCCCTACGCCATGGGCGGCGGCACCTATTCGCGCTATCTCTCCACGGCCATTTCCTTCGGTCCCGGCCTGCCCGGCGTGACCGCGCGGCCGGACATCCCCGAATCCCACGGCGGCGCGCATCGCTGCGACGAGTACCTCTACATCCCCTCGCTGCTCACCGCGCTGAAAATCTACATCCTGTCGCTTTTGCGGCTGGACGAAGCGCTCTCCTGAGCGCGGGAAGGAGCGGGCCATGAGCTATGAATACTCCTGCGGCGCGGTGGTGTTCACCCGCGCGGGCGGCGGCGTCCGCTACGTGATCATTCGCTCGCTGGAAGGCGTTTACGGCTTCCCCAAGGGCCACATGGAGCCGGGCGAAACGGAAGAGGAGACGGCGCTGCGCGAGATTCGCGAGGAAGTGGGCCTGAACGTCCGGCTCATCCCCGGCTTCCGCAAGGTGGAGGAGCATCCCCTGCCGAAAAAGCCCGGCGTCATCAAGCGCGTCATCTACTTCCTTGCGGAGTATGAAAACCAGACCATCGTGCCGCAGCCGGAAGAGCTGATGAGCGCGGGACTGATGGAATACGAGGAGGCCATGAAGGCGTTTCAGTATGAGAATAACAGGGGGATACTGAGAGAGGCAAGGGAGTTTTTGGAAGAATAAGAGGAATGACTGCCAAATGGCCCGATATTCATTTAGCAGTCGTAGATCCTGAATTACGGCGTCAGCGAGATCATCGAATACGTTCCTAGCGAAACAGAAAACACTCCGTAATCCGGCAAAACAGAGCCGAGTCACGGAGTGTTTTTCTGATGTTCAGCGCGTCGTTGACCGCAGCGAAGCACAGCCAAGGCGGAAAAAGACCGGTCAGATGTCTACTTTTCAGAAGGTTTTAGTATTATACCGCCCGTTCCAGCGCCGCCTTTATGTTCTTCCTGATAGCCTCGTAATCGTCCGCCGGGCTGCATTCATACAGCTTTTCGGCGTCCAAGAAAATGGCGGGCACATAGTAGTAATCGAACTTGCCCGCGACGTCCGGCTGACGGCTCTCCTCGATCCACTCGATATCCACGGCGTTGAAGGCCGCGTTCTCCGCTTTCAGCGCGGTCACGGCCTTTTGCGCGTTCCGGCAGTAGGGACAGTGTTCCAGATAGAATATGGTGATTTTTGCCATAGTCATTCTCCCGCCCGTCAGGCTTTCCACAGCTTGTCGTACTCGTTGCACAGCGGATGATAAATCGCCTCGTCCTCCTCGATGTCGGCGAAGCGGCTCACGGGTTCGGCGAAGTAGTTGTCGGTGTTGTCGTCGTTCACGGCGGACACCTCGCCCACGATCAGGTCGCCCGCGCCTTCCTGCGCGCCGAACAGGTGATACATGTAGGGCGTCAGGCGCACGCTGTTGCCGCGGGTGACGAGCAGCTCCTCGCCCGGCTTCACGGTGAGTTTCAATCCGTCGCTCCACACGGCCACGTCGCTCTCATAGTCCACCGCGCCGTCCGGCTTTTTGTTGTACAACCGCATGCTCATCACGCCGCCGTTGCGGTTGATGATGTCCTCGGTCTTGCTGGCGTGGTAGTGGATGGGCAGGCGCTGGCCCTCGCGCAGCAGGATGTATTTCTCCGCGTAGGGCGAGCCCACGCCCGGATGGGTCAGGCTTCCGTTGCGCACGGTGAACAGCACCGCGCCGATCTTCTCGAAATCGCCGCTGCCGAAATCGGTGATGTCCCAGCCCTGCATCACGGTGCGGATGGCGGAAATCTCGCCTTTGTGCGCGCGCCATTCGTCCATGCTCCAGTAAGCGAAGCGCGGCAGGCGGATGTTCGCGCCGTCCAGCAGGTTTTCGGCCCATTTAAGGGCCGCGTTGATTTCAGACCGTTTCATGATCGAATCGCTCCTTTCAGGATATTCCGCGTATGCTTTCGGCGAAGGCCATGGTCTCCGCCAGCGTCTTCATGCCCTCGGTGGCGCCCGGCGTGGAGAGCGACAGCGCGGCGGCGGCGTTGGCCGTTTCCAGCGCCTCGCCGAGATTCGCGCCCTGCCAGGCGCGCAGCAGCAGCCCCGCCGTGAAGGCGTCGCCCGCGCCCACCGAGCCCCTGATGAAACCCGCGGGCAATTTAAGCGTCTCGCGCTCGACGTATTCGCCGCGCTCGTCCAGGCCGCAGGACAGCGCGGGCGTGTGGATCACCGCCCAGCGCTTCACGCCCATCCCCTTCAGCTTTTCAAGCGCCAGCCGCAGATTGGCGCGGATCAGCGCGCCGCCCTCCGTCAGGCGCACGCCGCTGGTGCGCTCTGCCTCCATCTCGTTCACGGAGAAGTAGTCGGCGTATTTCAGCGCAGGCGGCACGATGCGCGCGTAGCGGTCGCTGTTCTCGCTCACCACATCCAGCGAGGTGCGGATGCCCCGCGCCTGAACGGCGGCCAGCACGCGCGCCATGACTGTGCCGTATTGATCGTCCGCCGCGTCCAGCCCGTCCAGCAGCAGCGCGTAACCGATGTGGAAGATGTCGCAGTCCAGCCGGTCGACGGGGATCGTCTCCGCGTTCAGCAGGCTATCCGCGCCTTTGAAGGTGAAGAACGTGCGCTCGCCGGTGGATTCGACGGTCATCACGTCGGTGAAGGAGTTGAGCCCCGCGCGATTCACGTCGCTCAGGTCGATGGACGGGCAGCGCGAGAGCACGCTGAGCGCGTACGCGCCGTTGTCGTCCTCGCCGACAAAGCCAACCGCCTTGAGCGGCATGTCCGGCGCCAGCTTCGCCAGGTCGATTCCTACGTTCGGCACCGCGCCGCCCAAGCTGCGCTCAACGCGCCGGATGGCCGTCAGCTCCAGCTTGCCGGGATACTCCGCGATGTATTTGATGGAATCCACTACGATGTTGCCCGCAAGAGCGATGGCGTATTTCATATGCTACCTCCGGTTTTTTCAGATAACCGCTTCCATTCCGTCGTGACACACGATAAACGGCTTTTCGGTCCGGCGTTCCAGCGTGGCCTGATCGGGGTGGAGGGTGCGTGCCAGGTGGGTCAGGTATACCGGCGCGCCTTCGCGCAGGCGGCCCATCCTGTAAAGCGTCTTGAGCATCAGGCGGATCATGTCGATGGAGTTGTGCTCGAAGATTCGGTAGTCGCCCTCGCAGCCGTCGCCGATGGTGGCGTCGAACACCGCGCTGTCCAGAACCTTTTTGCCGATGATGTGATGTTCCCCGTTGATCAGCCACGCGCCGTCCGTGGCGTACAGCAGGCGCTTGCCGTCCTTCTCGACGAGGTAGTGCAGTGTCGTCTCGTACTCGCGCGCGGTGGAATGGTTCGAGGGCATGGGGATCATGGTGAAGCACGCCGCCTCCACCGGCTTCCCCACGCTCAGCGGCACGACGGTCAGCCCCTCCCCCTCGATCTCCCCCGCCCAGCTTTCATGGGCGTATACGCGGCAGGGCGCCAGCGCGCGCAGCGCGTCGATGTCGAAATGGTCGCCGTGGCTATGCGTAAAAAACACGTCGGTAACGGCCGCGGGATTGGGTATCATATCCAGCACGGTTTTGGTCACGTCGATCAGCAGGCAGCCGTCCAGCAGCGTGCTGGTCAGCCTGCGGTATTCGCCGCGCTCGTCCGGGCCGTTCCAGTCCGCCGCGCCGGTGCCCAGGAATTTGAGCTTCATGATGGAACCATCTCCTTACCGTATGGGATTGTCCGTCTCTATTTTACTCGTCCGCCCCTCTCCTGTCAACGCAAAGTCGGAGCTTTTGTTAAGAATCGTGCCTCAGGTTAAATATGAGTAATTTGGTCGGATTTGCTTTTCAAATCAGGCGGCGCGTGGTATAATTGAATTCGGATGAATCCAGTCGGAATTCATTGCAGGAGGAACATATCATGAAACTCTCAACGAGAAGCCGCTACGGCATCCACGCCATGTATGATCTGGCGTGCCACGGCGTCAGCGAACCGCAGCCCGTCAAGGCCATCGCGGAACGGCAAAACGTTCCGGAGGCATATCTTGAACAGCTGATCGGCCCGCTGAGGCGCGACGGCCTGGTGCGCAGCGTGCGCGGCGCGCAGGGCGGCTACATGCTGGCCCGCCGGCCGGGCGAGATCACCGTGGGCCAGGTCATCCGTTCGCTGGAGGGCGACCTGAACCTGATCGAATGCCTCTCCGGCGACGACGCCTGCGACAGGGCCTGTTCCTGCGCCACGCGCATCGTGTGGCGCAAGGTCAGAGACGGCCTGAACCAGATCGTGGACGGCATCACGCTGCAGGACATGATCGACGATTACGAGCGCACCTGCTCGGGGAAGGAAACGGAAACACCATGAATCGCATCTATATGGACAACGCGGCTACGACGCGCATCACCCCGCCCGTTCTCGAGGCGATGATGCCCTACCTGACCGACATATACGGCAACCCCTCCAGCATCCACGGCTTCGGCCGCGACGCCCGCAGGGCGCTGGAAGCCGCGCGCGCGCAGGTGGCCGCCGCCATCAACGCCAGGCCCAGCGAGATCTACTTCACCGGTTGCGGCACCGAAGCGGACAACTGGGCCGTGCGCGGCGCGGCCTACGCCCAGAAGCGGAAGGGCAGCCACATCATCACCTCCGCCATCGAGCACCACGCCATACTGCACACCTGTCAGCAGCTGGAGCGCGAGGGCTTCACCGTGACCTACGTGCCGGTGGACGAACAGGGCGTCGTGAAGCTGGACGAGCTGGAAAAAGCCATAACGCCTGAAACCACGGTCATCTCCATCATGGCCGCCAACAACGAGATCGGCACCATCCAGCCCATCGCGGAGATCGGGAAGATCGCCAGGGCGCGCGGCATACTCTTTCACACCGACGCCGTGCAGGCCATCGGCGCGATCCCCATCGACGTGCAGGCGCTTGGCGTCGATCTGCTGAGCATGTCCGGCCACAAATTCCACGCGCCCAAGGGCGTCGGCGCGCTGTATATCCGCACGGGCGTGCGGCTGCAGCGCTTCATGCAGGGCGGCGCGCAGGAGCGCACGCAGCGCGCGGGCACGGAAAACCTGGCCTCCATCGTGGGCATGGGCAAAGCCATCGAGCTGGCCACGGCGAACATCGCCGAAAAGGCCGAAAAGATCTCCGCCATGCGCGACCGGCTGATGCGCGGCATCGTCGAAACCATTCCCGAGAGCCGGATCAACGGCCACCTCACGCAAAGGCTCCCCGGCAACTGCAACGTTTCCATCCGCTACATCGAAGGCGAAAGCCTGCTGCTGAGCCTCGATCTCAAGGGCATCGCGGCCTCGTCCGGTTCGGCGTGCACCTCCGGCTCCCTCGACCCGAGCCACGTGCTGCTGGCCATCGGCCTGCCCCATGAAATCGCCCACGGTTCGCTGCGCTTCTCGCTGAGCGAGGAGAACACCATGGTGGAGGTCGAAACCGTGTTGGCGGCGCTGAAGGAAATCGTGCAGCGCCTGCGCAATATGTCGCCCCTGACTCCCGAGGCGCTCAAACAGTTCTGAACCGATATTGTCTTTGACAGGCTGACGCCAATGTGATATGATATAGAGAAAAGAGGCCATACTATGCTGTATACCGAACAGGTTATGGATCACTTCATGAACCCGCGCAACGTGGGCGAGATCGAGGACGCCAGCGGCGTGGGCACCGTGGGCAACGCCAAGTGCGGCGACATCATGCGCATCTACATCAAGGTCGAAAACGACGTCATCGTGGATGTGAAGTTCAAGACCTTCGGCTGCGGGGCGGCCATCGCCACCTCCAGCAAGGCCACCGAAATGGTCATGGGCAAGACCATCGACGAGGCGCTGAAGATCACCAACAAGATGGTCATGGACGAGCTGGGCGGCCTGCCCGAGGTGAAAATCCACTGCTCCGTGCTGGCCGAGGAGGCGCTGCACGAGGCCATCAGGGATTACAAGGCGCGCCAGGCCGCCGGCGAGATCAGCGGCGCAGCCCCGGCGGACGAGGAGCCGAGCAGATACGTGTGATCCGCGCGGCAAGAGATTTTGCATTGCCCGGTTGTCTCACAAACAGCTGGGCATTTGTTTTTCATGTACGGGGAGGGAGCGCGCATGGACAGGGTTTGCCTCGAAACGGATCGCCTGACGCTGAGGCATTTTGAAGAAAGAGACTTGGACGCCTTGCATTTGCTCCTGAAAGACGAAGAAGTCAACGCCTTCTTGCCGTGGTTCCCGGCGGAAACGCCCGATGAGACAAAGCGTTTCTTCGAAAACCGATTGAAGGACAGGCCATATGCCTTCGCCATCTGCTTAAAGGGAAATGATTCTCCGGTCGGCTATATAGACGTGGAGACAGGCGGCAGCCACGAATTGGGCTATGCGCTTCGCAGAGAATTCTGGCACCGGGGCATCGTCACGGAAGCGGGCCGGGCCATCGTCGAGCGCCTGAAGGAGGACGGCGTCCCCTACATCATCGCCACGCACGATATAAACAACCCCCGGAGCGGCGGCGTCATGCGGAATATCGGCATGAAATACTGCTATTCCTACAAAGAGCAGTGGCAGCCCAAGAACTTCCCGGTCGTTTTCAGGATGTACCAGTTGAACCTGGACGGGCAGGAAGACAGGGTCGATAAAAAGCTGTGGGATAAATATCAGGAGCATTTTGTCGAAGAGGGTCTGCGGGCTTCTTCGTCACGGAAAGGACAATTATGATTCGAGGCAACATTGAAGGCATTCGCCAGTCCGCGCTGGACGAGCTGGAGCGGCTGTTTGAGACGGACTGGGCGCGCGACCAGTTTCTCCCGGACAGGCTGCTCAACACGCTGGTGCGCTTCACCGACCAGCTGAACCGCGAGATCATGGTGTACATGAGCCGCGAGGGCAACGTGCTGGAAATCTCCATCGGCTCGGCGGCCAGCGTGTCGCTGCCGGAGCGGAGCCTGCGGCGCAGCGTTGA
>JAFZRB010000348.1 GCA_017620115.1 Clostridia bacterium
CGTTCAGCTTGTGCACGCCACGGGGCATGGCCTGCGCCACCGCCGCCACGCTGGTGCCGCCGGATACCGTGAGCGTCATGCCGTCGCGCAGCAGCGCCGTCAGATGGCGCGCCGCCACCCGGCCGGCCTCGAACAGCACCTCGGGCGTCTTGTCGGCGTCGCCGGGCACGACGCATACGCGCCCCACGTTCAGCGTGCGCGTGAGCGTGTGCTCCAGCGCCGCCAGGCCGCTGAGCGAGTGCACCAGCTCCCGCGCGCCGGGCAGCGCGGACGCGCCCTTCTCCGAGAGCGTCATGCCGGAGGCCGCCACGGCCAGAAAGCCGTCGTCCTTCAGCCGGTCGCAGATGGCGCGGATCTCGCGCTCCGGCAGGCGCAGGCGCTGCGACAGCGCGCGCCGCCCCACGGGCTGCAGCGCCGATATGCGTTCCATCACGGCGGCGCGCTGGCGCATGTCCTCCATCAGATCGGGCGCCAGGCGGCACAGGCAGACCAATGTTTCCGAATCCATGTTCTCCTCGCGCGGGCGCTTTGCGTCCCACTTGTCGCATAATGTCCCAACAACCGCCATTCTACCACATCGGGCCTCGTTTGTCGAGCCCGTTTTCCCGCCGTTTTGCGGCTGGAATGTAAATAATTGACTACACGGCAAAACCCTTAACGCTGATATGATACGATCAGCGGGAAAACAACAGCGGGAGTCCTTCTATGAGCATTATTTCCGTCAAAGACGTATCCTACAAATACCGCGACGACGCGGACGAAGCCGTGCGCGGGGTGTCCTTCGAGGTGGACGAGGGCGAATTCGTGGCGATCCTGGGCTCGAACGGCTCGGGCAAGTCCACGCTGGCCAAGCTCGTCAACGCGCTGTTTGTGCCCACAGCGGGCAGCGTGACGGTGTGCGGCATCGACACCCGCGACGAGGCGCGCACATGGGACGTGCGCGCCGCCTGCGGCATGGTGTTTCAGAATCCGGACAACCAGATCGTGGCCACCATCGTGGAGGAGGACGTGGCCTTCGGCCTGGAAAACATGGGCGTCGAGCCGCGCGAGATCCGCCGCCGGGTGGACGGGGCGCTCGCGGCGGTCGGCATGGGCGAGTTCAGCAAGAGCGCGCCGCACATGCTCTCCGGCGGCCAGAAGCAGCGCGTGGCCATCGCCGGCGTGCTGGCCATGAAGCCGCGGGTGATCGTGTTCGACGAATCCACGGCCATGCTCGACCCGGTGGGCCGCGCCGAGGTGATTGAGGTGGTGCGCCGCCTCAACCGGGAGGAAGGCGTCACCGTGCTGTGGATCACGCACTTCATGGACGAAGCCGCGCAGGCCGGCCGCATCCTGGTGATCGACCGGGGCGAGATCAGATTGTCCGGCGCGCCGCGGGACGTGTTCCGCCGGAGCGGGCTTTTGAAGCAGAGCGGGCTGGACGTGCCCGAAATGACCGCGCTGGCCCAGACCTTGCGCGCGGGCGGTCTGGATATACGCGACGACATACTGACTGTTGACGAAATGGTGGTGGAACTGTGCCGATTGAAGTCAGCGACCTGACGCATGTCTACATGCCCGGAACGCCCTTTGAGAAGAAGGCGCTGGACGGCGTGTCCTTCACCATTGAAGGCGGCGAGTTCGTGGGCCTGATCGGCCACACGGGCAGCGGCAAATCCACGCTCATCATGCACCTGAACGGCCTTTTGAAGCCCACCTCCGGCACGATCCGCGTGGACGGCCTGGATCTTGCCGGCAAAGGCGTGAGCCTGCGCGAGGTGAGAAAGCGCGTGGGGCTGGTGTTCCAGTATCCGGAATACCAGCTGTTCGAGGAAACCGTGATCGCCGACGTGATGTTCGGCCCGAAAAACCTGGGTCTTGACGAAGCCGAATGCCGCGAACGCGCCGCGGAGGCGCTGCGCCAGGTGGGTTTCGGCGACGAGGCGCTTTGGGAGAAATCGCCCTTCGAGCTCTCGGGCGGGCAGAAGCGGCGCGTGGCCATCGCGGGCGTGCTGGCCATGAGGCCGGGCACCCTCATACTCGACGAACCCACCGCGGGGCTCGACCCGCGCGGACGCGACGAGATCATGAACCTCATGCGCGGCATCCACGAGCGGGGCACCACGCTCGTCATGGTGTCGCACAGCATGACGGACGTGTCGCGCCTGTGCGGCCGCATCCTCGTGATGAACCGCGCGCGCCTCATGCTGGACGGATCGCCCGCGGACGTGTTCTCAAACGCCGCGCGCCTCCGCGAGGCGGGGCTGAATCTGCCGCCCTGCGCCGAGCTGGCCGGAAAGCTGCGCGAGGCGGGCTTCGACGGCATACCGCGCGGGGCCTGCACGCAGGAAGCGCTCGCGCAGGCCGTTCTGCGCGCGCTGGAAAGGGGGAACGCCTGATGCAGATCACCATCGGTCAGTATTTCCCCGGTACCTCTCCCCTGCATCGCATGGATCCGCGCGCGAAGATCCTGTTCACCATCGCGCTCATCGCGGGCGTATTCCTGGCGGACAGCGCCGCGGGCTACGCTGTTATGTTCGCGTTCGTGTTCGCCGCGATCCGCGTCTCCCGCATCGGCGTGAAGTTCATCGTGAAGGGGCTCAAGCCGATCCTGTTCATCATGCTGTTCACCTTCTTCATCAACATGTTCTTCACCTCCGGCGGCACGGTTCTCCTCGAGTGGCGCTTCATCCGCGTCACGGACAGCGGCGTGCGCGCCGCCTCGTTCATGGCCCTGCGGCTGGCGCTTCTGGTGATCGTGTCGCAGCTGCTCACGCTCACCACCTCCTCCATCGAGCTGACCGACGGCATCGAGGCGCTGCTCAGGCCACTCTCGAAAATCGGCTTCCCCGCGCACGAGCTGGCCATGATGATGTCCATCGCCATGCGCTTCATCCCCACGCTGATGGAGGAAACCGACAAGATTATGAAGGCGCAGATGGCGCGCGGCGCGGATTTTGAATCCGGCAACCTCATCCAGCGCGCCAGAGCCATGCTGCCGCTGCTGGTGCCGCTGTTTGTGAGCGCCTTCCGCCGGGCCGACGAGCTGGCGCTGGCCATGGAGGCGCGCTGCTACCGCGGCGGCCAGGGCCGCACCCGCATGAAGCAGCTGCGTTTCACGCGCCTGGACGCCATAGGCGCGGCGTGCGTGGCGGCGCTGATCGCCGCGGTGTGCGTCCTGTAAACGAAAACAAAAGAAAGAGACCGCCGGCTTCCACCGATGGTCTCTTTTTTGTTTGCCCCGGTCTATTGTTTCGCCGCGCCGAACGGCACGGTGAACGCCGGCTCCCGCCAGCCTTTGTTGTCGGTGTAGGTCGCGGCGATTTCGCCGTCCTTCGCCTCGAGGGCCGCGCCCACGAAGCGGTCGCTGCGCTGATCGTCCTTTTTGAAGAACATGGGCATGGAGCCCACCAGCACCGGGAAATTCGCGCCGTAGCGCAGCGCGGGGTCGCCCGGTTTGAAGGCGTGCAGCGAATGCTGGTGGCCGCACAGCATCAGGTCGATGCCCATTTCGTTCAGCAGCGCCGTCCATTCGGCGTAACGCTCCCGCTCGATGTCGAACTTGTCGCCAGCCGCCGCCATCAGCTCCGTCATGAACGGCACGTGGCAGACGGCGAGGCGCAGCGAAACGCCTTCCGCCCCGAACTCCTCCGCCTTTCGCTCGACGACGCGCCTGAGGAAGGCCGTCTGCCGCCGCCGGAAAGGCTCGCAGCACACGATGCCGCCGTATTCGTCGCTGGAATCGCGCTTGTCCTCGCCGCAGTCCAGCACGATGCCCCACAGGCCGCCGCTGCGGAAGGTGAAATAGGTGTCGCCCCTGTCCGTGCCGATGAAATCGGTAAACTCCAGCGCGAATTTGCCGCGCGTGTCGTGGTTGCCCCGCGCGAACACCACCGGCCGCTCTCCGCCCGTGACGCCGCCCGCGATGTCGAACACGGCCAGCACGTCGCGCTCGGTCTTGCTCTCCGCGGGGATATCGCCGTTCATCACCAGCAGATCGAGTTTTTCGCCGAAATAGCGCCCGGTCTCCACGGCCTCGGCCGCGTGGGAATGCGCGTCGGCCAGGTGATAGATCTGCAGTCCGTCGCGCCAGTCGATGGGCCGGAAGGCGTATTCCTGCCGCTCGAGCGCGCCCAGCTCCGGCCAGTAGGGCTTGCGCTCCGGCAGCGCGCGGAAACACACGGCGTAGCGCTTCGCCGCGTCGAGCCTGTCGCAGGGCACGGCGGCGCGGTGCAGCGTGCCGCTCCTCATCAGGCCGTTCTTTTCGTCCGGGTAGACCTCGCCGTCCACCTCCACCCAGCCGATGCCGGGCTCCACAGTGTTGAAAACGATCTGGTATTCGCGTCCAACGAGATAGACGCAGGGTTTTCTGTCGAACATCGCCGTCACCTCA
>JAFZRB010000349.1 GCA_017620115.1 Clostridia bacterium
CTCCTGCCGCAGACCGCGGCGCGGCAGCCGGGGCGGTGAGCGGAATAATATAAGGGCTGCCTCCCGTCGACCGTCGCGGCCGGGGAGGCAGCCCTTTTTGCTTTTTACGGAACGATATTGGCGCTCCTGGAAAGGACACGGTTCGGGGAAAGGCTCCCCTTTCAGGGGAGGCGTGGGCCGCGATTTCTTTTTTATTCGTTCTTTCGCGGAATTACGCCGTGAGCACCTGCCGCGCGATGAGGAACGCGCCCAGCAGGAAGGTGTAAACGGCGAACCACCTCAGGCCGATGTGGCGCACGATGTACAGCATCAGCCGCACGGCCAGGAAGCCGGCGAGCGCGGCCGTGCCCATGCCGATCAGCAGCGGCGCGGCGCCGCCCAGCTGCGTCACGAGCTCGCCGAACTGCGTTCCGAAGCTCACATTCGCGGCCTCGGCCATGTCCCGGATGTCCTTCGCGCCCAGCACGGCGGAGCCCAGCACGGCCGGGATGGCCATGAGGAAGGAGAAATCGACCGCGCGGCGGCGGCTCAGGCCGGAAATCATGCCGCCGGAAGCGGTGCAGCCCAGGCGGGAGACGCCGGGCACGATGGCCAGAATCTGCATGCAGCCCATGAGCAGCGCGTCATACCACCGCACCGGCTTGTGCTTCTTCGCGCGGAGGCGGTTCACGCCCTCGCCCACCAGCAGGATGAAGTTGGTGAACAGGAAGCAGTAGCCCAGGTATTTGATGTCGCCGAACATGGCTTCCAGCTTATCCTTGAACGTGAGCGCCGCGGCGACCGTGGGAAGCGTCGCCAGGATGAGCCATTTCAGTTCGCTCTTGAACGGATGGCGGATCATCTTCCAGATGCGTTTGCGATATACGGCCAGCAGCACCAGCAGGGTGCCCAGATGCAGGAACACGTTCAGGAGCTCCGGCGCTTCCTCGATGCCGAAGAGCATCTGCAGAAGCGTCGTGTGGCCGGACGAGCTGATCGGCAGGAACTCCGCGAGCCCCTGCACCAGCCCCAGTATGAACGCCTGAAAATTAGACAAGCTGTTTCACCCCTTCGATTTGATGGCGATGTCATCAATTCAAGCCATAAGACAGGCGTCGCAATCCAGTGCCTGCCCCTTCCCCCTGACCCCCTTCCCCGCTTCGGCGGGGACGGGTGAAAAGATAGATATGGAGCTTCGCCCCATACTGAGCAGGGCTTCGCCCTGCACCCGGTTTCGTTTATGCGAAATGCGTCTGCTAAAAGCCTGGGGGCCTGGGGCCGTGAGGCCCCAGTCAGGCGCGGGGCGAAGCCCCGCCGTCTCTTCTCCCCCTTCCCCGCGATGAGCGGGGAAGGGGGCGGGGGGAAGGGGTTCGTACAACATGTGCCGCCAGACCCATTGCGCATAATACCAGCTATGCTTATTCCCTTAAACTGATGACATTGGATTTTTTGGAATATTCTGATGAAATCGCGTTAGACCACGATGTTGACCAGCCGGCCGGGCACAAACACGAGCTTCTTCACGGGCTTGTCGCCGATGAGCTTCTTCACCTCATCCTGCGCCAGGAAGTAGTCGCCGGCGGCCTCGCGGGTCAGGTCGGCGGGCACGTTCATGCGGCCGCGCACCTTGCCGCACACCTGCAGCGCCACCTCGACGGTGCTCTTGACCAGCGCCGCCTCGTCGTAATTGGGCCACGGAGCGCGGATCAGCTCGCCGTCCGTCAAGCCGCACAGCGCGTTGATTTCCTCGGTGATGTGCGGGGCGACGGGGTTGAGCAGGTGGATGAACGCCTTCAGTTCGCCGCGGGTGACGGAGCCCTTGGCGTACACGGCGTTGATGAGCGACATCATCGCCGCGATGGCGGTGTTGTACTTCATCTTCTCGTAGTCCTCGCCCACCTTCTTGATGCAGGTGTTGAAATCGTAGGCCATGTCGGCGGAAATGCCCTCTTCGTCGGTCACGATCTCCATCAGCCGCCACACGCGGTCGAGGAAGCGGCGGCAGCCCTTCACGGAATCGTCGTTCCAGGGCGCGGCGGCGGTGTAATCGCCCATGAACAGCACGTACAGGCGGAGCGTGTCCGCGCCGTACTGCGCCACGATGTCCAGCGGATCGACCACGTTGCCCTTGGATTTCGACATCTTCTCGCCGTCCGGACCCAGGATCAGGCCCTGATAGGAGCGCCTGGCGTAGGGCTCGGGGGTGTTCACCTCGCCGAGATCATAGAGGAAGCGATGCCAGAAGCGGGAGTACAGCAGGTGGCGCGTCACGTGCTCCATGCCGCCGTTGTACCAGTCGACCGGCATCCAGTATTTCATTTCGTCCATGCTGGCGAAGGCCTTGTCGTTGTGGGGATCCACGAAGCGCAGGAAATACCAGCTGGAGCCGGCCCACTGCGGCATGGTGTCGGTCTCGCGCTTCGCGGGGCCGCCGCACCGGGGGCAGGCGCAGTTCACGAAGGATTCGATGCGCGCCAGCGGACTCTGGCCGTCCTGGCCGGGCTCGAAGTTCTCGACGTCCGGCAGGGTGAGCGGCAGCTGGTCGTAGGGCACGCCCACGGTGCCGCACTTCGGGCAGTGGATCAGCGGGATGGGCTCGCCCCAGTAGCGCTGGCGGTTGAAGGCCCAGTCCTTCATTTTATATTGCACGCCCTTGCGGCCCAGGCCCTTTTCGGCCAGGTATTCGAGCATGGCGGCGATGGAGTCCTTCTTGTTGTCGTAGGCGTTCAGGAAATCGGAGTTGATCATCCTGCCGTCGCCGGTGTAGGCTTCCTGTTCGATGTCGCCGCCCTCAATGACCTGGACGATATCGATGCCGAACTTATGGGCAAACTCCCAGTCACGCTGATCATGGGCAGGCACGGCCATGATGGCGCCGGTGCCGTATCCCATCATGACATAATCGGAAATAAAGACAGGGACTTCCTTCCCGTTGACGGGATTGATGACGGAAAGGCCCTCGATTTTCAGACCGGTCTTTTCCTTGTTGAGCTCCACACGCTGGAACTCCGTCTTCTTGGCGCACTCTTCCCGATAGGCTTCAATGGCGTCCATATTGGTGATCCGGGACGCATACTTATCGATCAGCGGATGCTCGGGCGCCATGACCATGAAGGTCACGCCGAAAAGAGTGTCCGGACGCGTCGTGTATATGCGGAGTTTTTTATCCTTGCCCGCGATCGTGAAATCGACGAATGCGCCGGTCGATTTGCCGATCCAGTTGATCTGCTGCTGCTTTACGTTGGGAAGGTAGTC
>JAFZRB010000350.1 GCA_017620115.1 Clostridia bacterium
ATCACGCTGAAGGTGCCCGCAGGCATCGACAACGGCCAGATCATTACCATGCGCGGTCAGGGCGAGAGTGGCGAGCGGGGTGGCCCGGCGGGCGACCTGCAGGTGTTCATCACCGTGCGCCCGCACAAGTACTTTAAGCGCCGCGATTTCGACCTGTACTGCGATGTGCCGATCAGCTTCACGCAGGCCACGCTGGGCTGCGAGATCGACGTGCCCACGCTCGACAAGCCGGTGAAATACACGGTACCGGAAGGCACGCAGCCTGGCACGGTGTTCCGCATCAAAGGGGCCGGCATCCAGAACCTGCACGGCGCGGGCAAGGGCGACCTGTATGTGACCATGGAGGTCGAGGTGCCGCGAAAGCTTTCCGAGAAGCAGAAAGAGCTGCTGAGGCAGTTCGATGAGAGCACGACCGGTCGCGAATATGAGAAAAAGAAATCATTCTTCGAGAAGATGAAGGACGCGTTCACTTAATCGTACAGGTTCTCCGAAAAAGAGACCGGAAAAACGGAGCGATCAACCACTGAGGCGGTGGAAGATGGCTCCGTTTTTTTGCAGGCGCCCGGCCGAGAGCTGGGTTTATTCGACGCGGTATTTGTCGAACGCCCTGAAGAAGGCCAGCAGGCGATCCTGCTTGTGGTTCATCCTGGCGTATATCCCGATCTGCGTGCGGACGATGGACAGGCCCGCTTCCAAGGTTTCGTCCACCCAGGCTTGTATGGCCTCGTCGCACATCTGCGTGACCTTCCAGGCATACAGCAGCCAGTCGAACGGTATATCCGTGTTGGCCCTGACGTTCTCCAGCGTCAGCTTTTTGGATATGGAGGGCTGATAGCGCGTGATGCCGGCCTCTTTCAGGTACTTCAAATGTTCAGGCGCGGTTCCTTCGCAATGGAGCGTCCAGTGTCTGGCGGTCGTTCGCCCCTCAAAGTACTCGATCCAGTAGGGAACGATAAATTTTCTCCAGAGATCCGGCGGGATCAACGCGGCGAAGTCGTCGGCCAGCCAGGCGCACCAGCCTGCGAGCTCGGGCTGTCCGTTCACGTGGTTGCTCCACTGAAAGAACCGGATAATGCTTCGGTTGAGCAGCGAGAGATACTCGCGTACTTTTTCCGGCTCGTCGTAGAGATCGATAAAGAAATCCTGCCCGCGCATCATCACGGCGCTGGTAATCACGCCCTCGCCGCCGTAACCGTCCAGCGGATTGATCGCGCAGTCGGGGAACTGTTCGCGCAGGTATCCGTTGAGCCGGATGTGATGGCAGCAGAGCTCGTTGTCGCCGAAATCCTTGCCCTCCGCATCCTTCATGATCGCGATGGCGTCGTCGATATCCCGCGCAAAGGGGCGCACATTGGGCTCGGAATCCTCCGGCAGCGTATACGGCGCGCCGATACTGATCAGGTGCCCATATCTTGCGTCAGTCAGACGACCTTGCCGGGGTTCAGAATGCCGTTGGGATCGAAGGCCGCCTTGACGCCGCGCATCAGCTGCAGCTGCCTGTCGCCCAGGCTTTCCTTCAGGAAGACCCGTTTGGCGTGTCCGATGCCGTGTTCGCCGCTGACCTGACCGTCCAGTTCGCGCGCCGCGGCGTACAGGCGTTCCATCACGTCGGCCACGGCTATCTTCCAGGCCGCTTCATCCAGATCGGCCCGGCAGGCGTAGATATGCAGGTTGCCGTCGCCGGCGTGGCCGAAGGAGAGTATGCGCACGCCCGTTTCCCGGCTGATGCCCACTACGCGGCGCATGAACGCGGGGATCGAGTCGCGCGGCACGACGACGTCGCATTCGTCCATGGTGCTCGTGGAGCCCTTGATGGCCTCCAGGAACGCGCCGCGGGCGTTCCATATGCTTTCCTTGCGTTCGTCGGTATCGGCCAGCAGCACGTCCTTTGCGCCGGCGTTCAGCGCCAGATCGGTCAGCGCGTTGATGGCGGGCTGCAGCGCCTCGGGGCTGGGCCCGTCCAACCTCACCAGCAGATAGGCGTCCGCGCTGCTGTCCGGAAACTGCTTGCCCAGATAATCCTCCGCGCAGGCGATGACCTCGCGCTCCATGAATTCCACCGCGGTGGGATCGCAGCCGCTGTTCAGGATCCGCGGCACCGCGCCGATGCAGGCATCCAGATCGTCGAAGGGCATCAGGAGCGAGAGATTTGTTTTGGGTTCGGGCACCAGCTTGACCGTCAGCCGCGTGAGGAACCCCAGCGTGCCCTCGGAACCGATCATCAGGTCGATCAGGCTGTAGCCGGAGGACGTTTTGACCGTCTTGCCGCCCAGTTCGATGAGGCTGCCGTCCGCCAGCGCCACCTGCATGCCCAGGATGTAATCCCTCGTCACGCCGTAACGCACGGCCCGCATGCCGCCGGCGTTGGTCATGGCGTTGCCGCCCATCGTGGCGGTCTTTTCGCCGGGGTCGGGCGGATAGAACAGACCCGTTCCCTCCAGGTATTTGGGGAACTCCATCAGCAGCACGCCGGGCTCAACGGTCGCCGTCATGTTGCGGGTATCGACTTCGATGACCTTCTTCATCTTTTCGGTGCTGAGCACCACGCCGCCATGAAGCGCCACGCAGCCGCCGCACAGGCCGGTGCCAGCGCCGCGGGGCGTCACGGGAATGCGGCGCTCGTTGCAGTAAGCGAGAACCCGGCTGATTTCCTCCGCCGTGAGCGCCTGCAGCACCGCCTCCGGAAGGTAGTGGCCGTATTCCGTCATCTCATCGTGATCGTAATCGGTGGAGATGGCCTCGCCCCAGAACACGCGGCCCGGCATCAGGGCGGAAAACCAGTCCAGATCCTGCCGCGTCACTTTATTGAATGCGCTCATGCCCGCGCCTCCTTCAGCCGGTTGATCAGCTCCGGCACGACTTTATAAAGATCGTCCACAATCGCTATGTGCGCCACGTCGAAAATAGGCGCGCGCCTGTCGCTGTTGATGGATATGATGCGTTCGCTGTCCTTCATGCAGGAGGCGAACTGGATCGCGCCGCTCACGCCGCAGGTGATGATCAGCCTGGGGCGCACGGTGCGGCCGCTCAGGCCGATCTGCCTTTCGTTGGTGGCCCAACCTTTTTCCACCAGCGGGCGTGAAACGGCCCAGTCACCGCCCAGCAGCGCCGCCAGCTGGCGTATCATCTCCAAATCGCTTTCCTTGACGAGCCCGCGGCCGCCAACCACCAGGATCTCGGCGTCCGAAATGCTTTTCCTGGGCGGCAGGGGCGTCACGCTGACGCAGCTGGCCCGGCTTGTCAGTACAGCCCTGGGCAGCGCCCGCCTCACGATCCCGCCCGAAGCCTCCTCCGAGCGCGCGGGCGAATCCATAACCCGATAGCGGACAGTGGCGAACTGGGGCCGGGTGTTCGCGGTCACGATCTGCGCCATGATGTTGCCGCCAAAGGCCGGCCTGATCTGCACCAGGTCGGTGTTTTCCCTGAGTTCGAGCCTGGTGCAGTCGGCCGTGAGGCCGGTGTGGAAGCGGGTGGACAGGCGAGGCGCGAGGCTGCGCCCCAGAGAGGTCGCGCCGACCAGCACCACGCTGGGCTTTGCGTGCCGTATATAATCCTCCACGCAGGCGGCGTAGGCGTCCGCCCGGAAATAGCCCAGTTGTGGATCGTCGTACACGGCGATCTCACTCACGCCATAGTGGCGCAGTTCCTCGGCGCACGGATCGACGCCCTGTCCGACGAGGACGGCCTTCACCTTGAATCCCAGCGGAGCGGCCAGTTCCCGCGCCTTGCCGATCAGTTCTAGCCCCACCGGATGCAGGCGGCCGCCGCTGGCCTCGGCGTAGACCAGTATGTCTTTCCATTGGCTCTTATCCACGTCCGCCGCGCGAGTCTCCAGCTTCACGATGGCCTGCGCGGGACAGTTCTTCACGCAGATGCCGCACACCCGGCAGGCTGCGTTCATCTGCGGACGGCCGTTTTCCATGTCGATCGCCCCGAAGGGACAGACGGTTTGGCACAGGCCGCAGCCGGTGCATTTGCGTTCCAAAACGGCAATTTTCGCCATGCTCGCCGCCTCCTCAAACGTATTTCTGAGCCTTCAGCAGAGAGAAAAGCCGATCGGCGCTGTCTCCGCCTTCCCAAATCTCATGCTGAACTTCGTTTTCCGGCGGAAAGATGCGCTCCACCTGCGTGGCGCTGCCGGTCAGGCCATAGTGCGATTCGTCCTGATCGGGAAACGCGTCCAGGCCCAGCATGTGAACGGGCTTATCGGCGATTTCCCGCGCGATTTTCAGGCTGGGCAGCCGCGGCACGTAAATATCCTGCTCCACCGTCACCAGGCAGGGGAAGGGCATGTGCACCGTCTCAACGGTATCCTGAAGCTGCTGCTCAGCGTCCACGCCGTCGCCGCGGAGGGTCAGTCTGGACACCCAGGCGGCGTGCGGTATGCCTAGATATTCCGCGATGGCCGGGCCGACCTGCGCGGTGTCGCCGTCCGTGGTCTGGCGGCCGCAGAGGATCAGGTCGAAATCGCCCACGCTGCGGATGGCCTGAGACAGCGTGTAACCGGTGGCCAGCACGTCCGCGCCGCCCAGACGCCGGTCTGAAAACACATAGCCTTCATCCGCGCCCATCATGTAGGCCTCCCGCACAACGGCCTGAGCCTGAGGCGGGCCCATGGTGCCCACGGTGACCGTGCCCCCATGCGCCTCTTTCAGGCGCAGCGCGGTCTCCAGCGCATAAAGATCGTATGGATTCATCTTCCCGGCTACGCCGCTGCGCTTGAGCACGCCGGTTTTTTCATCCACCTGCACCTTGTTGGTGGCGGGAACCTGCTTAATGCACACGAAAATTTGCATTGCTGCCGATCTCCTTCCCTGGTATTACAGGATAAACAACAGTCGCGTCTCTTTCGGGAACAGAAATAATGTTTTTTATTCTACATGGCGGCGCCGGATTCCTGTCTCACTTTTGAACAAATCGTCATTTCGCTAACCTTCGTCTTCCTGAAACGGGAAATGACCCCGACAGTCGATGCCGGGGTCATTTTCTGAAAAATGGGACGAATGTCTCCCGCGAAGGTTTACTTATCCTCGCTTTTGCCGGAGAAGAAAGAGCCGATTTTGCCAACGATGTTCTTTGCGCCTTCGACGATCTTTTCATCCACGTCGGTCTTGTCGAGCAGCTCCTGGACCTTGCCCTTCACGCCCTTGGCGGCTTCGACGATCTTATCGTCCACATCCGTCTTCTCCAGAGCTTCCTTCGCCTTGCCGACGAGATCCTTCGCGCCGTCGACGATCTTCTCGTCGATGTCGGTTTTGTCGAGCGTATCCTGCACCTTGTTCTTTACGGCCTTCGCGGCGTCGACGATCTTCTCATCGATGTCGGTCTTATCGAGGATTTCCTGAACCTTATCGCCGATGTTCTTCTTTTCTTCGCTCATGATAACGTTCCCCTTTCGCTGTGCGGCGCAGCGCCGCGTATCCTTGTATGATATTATAACCGCCCGACATGCCGGCGTCAAGTCAAATCATGCGGCGGCGCGCGGTTTTTCACCTGAACGGCCTTGAATCGCGCATCGTTCCGTGTTACAATAGGCCCGTTTGAGCGGAAAGCGAAAGGAGCGACGGTTTCATGCGGATGCGCAAGAAAAAATGGGCCCTGCCCGAGCTGGAGGCCTGTCCCTGGGCGCTGACCGAGGACTGCGACCGCTTCCGGGGACGCTGGCGATCGCTCTTCCCGAGGGAACAGCCGCTTCACATCGAACTGGGCTGCGGCAAGGGCGTCTCCACAAGCGAGATGGCCTGGGCCGAGAGGAATGTGAACTTCGTGGCCATCGACATCAGCAGCGATGTTCTGGCTGTGGCCCGCCGCAACATCGTCGCCCGCTATGGCGACGCGCCGGTGGAGAACATCCGTCTGGCCATCAAGGAATGCACGTTTATTGAAAAGGCCTTCGCGCCGGAGGACGGCGTCGAGCGCATTTACATCAGCTTCTGCAATCCGTGGGGGCAGCGCGACCGCCACAAGAAGCGCCGCCTCACGCACCCGCGCCAGCTCATGCAGTATCGCTCGTTTCTCGCGGACGGCGGAGAAATCTGGTTCAAGACCGACGACGACGGCCTGTTCGCGGATTCGCTGGATTATTTCGCACAGTGCGGCTTTGTTATCCGCTATATCACGCGCGACCTGCACGCCTCGGGCTTTTCGCCCAACTACGTGAGCGAGCACGAGAAGATGTTCACAGAACAGGGCGTGAAAACGAAATTCCTCATCGCCGTCAAGGGGACGCTGGAAACGCCGCCCGACCTCACAAAAAGGAAGTGACCTTCATGGATATGACCACGGTTTGCTACATCGAGCGCGACGGGAAGTACCTGATGATCCATCGCAACAAACGCCCGGACGACGGGAACGCCGGCAAGTGGCTGGGCGTCGGCGGGCACTTCGAGCCTGGGGAAAGCCCGGACGAATGCGTGCTGCGCGAGGTTCGCGAGGAAACCGGCCTCACGCTCACCGAATACGCCTTCCGGGGCGTGGTCACTTTCGTGTCCGGCGACTGGTGCGAATACATGTTCGTTTACACCGCTTCCGCCTTTGAGGGCGAACTGACAGACGCCTGCGACGAAGGCGACATCCGCTGGGTGGACAAGGCGAGCCTGCCGACGCTGCCCCTGTGGGCGGGGGACAGGGTGTTTTTACAGCTGCTGGAAGAAGACTGCCCCTGCTTTTCGCTGAAGCTGGTCTACGAAGGGGACGCGCTGGCCGCCGCCATACTGAACGGCAGGGCGCTGGACATAAGAGGTATTGTTTCATAACGCGCCACCGGTTTCAGAAAGGATGAAGCGGTCATCTCATTCTTTGCTCCACCGGAGCGATCGCGGGCCGGATGAACGGTCGGGATCGCCGGCATTTACGGTTTTTCGATGATGACGCCGTGGCTCCTGAGCGCGTCCTGCAGGTACGCCACGTTCAGCGCCTGCAGCCCCACGCCCTTCTGCGCGGCCAGCGCCGCGCCGAGCCCGGCGGCCTGTCCTGTCACCGCGGCGGTG
>JAFZRB010000351.1 GCA_017620115.1 Clostridia bacterium
ACCTATTCGACGCGCAGCGGTTACCGCTCCGGCTCGGCTTACGGATACGCCGGCGAGCGCCGTTCCCCGGCGTCTGCTTATCGCGCGGGCGAGACGCAGCCGCGCTACCGCGCCACAGCCGCGCGGTCGGCCGCGGCGTCCGCGCCGCAAAGCGAGCCGGCCGGCGCGTTCGAGGCGTCGCCGGCCGCGGGCTACCAGCGCCATCAGACGATCATCTTCAGGCTCCGCTCCGTCGATGAGTGCAAGGACGTGATTCTCTCCCTGATCGACAGGAAGAGCGTGCTGATGAGCCTCGAAGCGCTGGATTCCGTTCAGGCACAGCGCGCCCTGGATACCATGAGCGGCGCGGCTTACGCCATCGGCGCGGCGCTCAGCCGCGCTTCCGACAAGACGTGGCTTATCACGCCCAGCAACGTCGAGGTCGAGCGCTCCAGCCTGGACGAGGACGGCTACGGCGGCTATAACTGATCGGATCAGAATAAGCGGGAAAGGCGGGCTGACGGATGTATCAGTCGGTTGTCTACCAAATCTATACGGGCATCAATTACTTTCTGGATATCGTCTCCGGCATACTGTTCGTATACTGCCTGATGACGTGGTTCGTGAGGCCGGACAGTCAGATCTATCTCTTTATGCGCAGGCTGGTCGACCCCATCGTCACCCCGTTCCGGCCGCTGGCGCGCCGCCTGATGGAAAGGGGACTGATGCTCGATATATCGGTTCTTCTGGCCATCATCGGCGTGCGGGTGATCCGGTACCTGGTGCAGATCGTTTTCTTCCGCTTTCTGCTGTGACGCCGCGTTCCATGGAAGACGAGATCTTTGTCAAGCGCCTGAGAGAGCTGGCGCTCAGGGCGGCGCATCGGGGCGAAGCCGTATTTACGCATTTTCTCGATCTCGCGCAGGCGCAGGCGGCTGACGCCGTGGCGCGGGAGGCGGGCGTTTCCATCGCGCTGAACGGGGGCTATGAGGAAGCCGAACGCCGCGTCGCCGCGTTCTGGAGCGGCGCGGAGCCGGGGGAGGACGAGTGGCCCATCCGTCCCGTGCGGATCCTCTGGCGCGCGCAGTTCGGCTCGCCCGGCCACCGCGACATCCTCGGCGCGCTGATGGCCCTTGGTTTCGAGCGCGAACGCATCGGCGATATCGTCATGGACCGCGAATGCGCGTGGCTCTTCGCCGAGCCGGAGATGGCGGCGTATATCGTCTCCAATCTGCAGAGCGCGGGCCGGGTGAGCGTGAAGTGCGAGCTCGCGGAGGGCGTCCCTCAGCTGCCGGAGCCGGAGGGCCGGTCTGTGCGCGACACGGTGCCTTCGATGCGGCTGGACGCGCTGGTGGCCGCGGGCTTTTCGCTCAGCCGGAGCGAGGCCGCCCGCGCGATCGCGCAGGGCCTCGTGTTCCTCAACCAGGCGCAGACGCTGCGCGCCGACGCCGCCGTGCCGGAGAAAGCGCTGATCTCCCTGCGGGGAGCCGGACGCTTCCGCGTTACGGCCGTAGAGGGCGAAACGCGGAAGGGCCGTCTGGCCGTGAGGCTGTTCCTTTATGGCGGGAAGAAATAATTGTTATTTTTTATGAACGGGCAGGAATGAATCGAAACGTGTCGAATAAAAACACCGATAAAGTGTGCACATTATTTTAGAAAGGAATGATCCGCGTGGCCATTACCATTAAAGATATTCATGAAAAGGAGTTTACCAAACAGGTTCGCGGCTACAGCATCGACGAGGTTGATGATTTTCTGGACGAATTGGCCGACCAAATGGAGGCTATGATCAAGGAAAACCGCGAGACCGTCGCCGAACTCGAGGCCGCGAAGAACGCCGCGTCTGCCGCGGTCGCGCAGCCTGTGCAGGCTGTCGTTGAGGTGGCCCAGGCCGCCGTTCCGGCCGCCCAGCAGAACGCCCCCGCGCCGCTGATGGACGAGCCGCAGTATTTCAAGAACCTTGAGACCACGCTGCGCGAGACCCTCATCAACGCCCAGCGCCTGGCCGACGAGACCGTCGCCGAGGCCCGCAAGAAAGCCAACGCCATCCTCGCCAACGCCGAGGAACAGGCCGCCACGATCACTGCTTCCGCCAAGGCGGAGGCCGAGAACGCCCGCGTTGAATCCGACGAAATCAGGAAGACCGCCGACGATTACCGCAACCGCTTCATGCGCCTGCTCGAAGAACAGGCTCATCTGCTCAAGGCGGACGACGTGCTGTTCAAATAATCGCTTCGCTCTGTTATCATCCATGATGCCTCGCTGTCCGCGAGGCTTCTTTTCTGTCTGTCGCGCCGCTGAATAGATTCGCCGGAGCGCGGGAAAAATAGACAAAGGCGCGTCGGATAATCGGAGGATGACTATGGAAAAACGGCTGGAGCGGATCGCCATGAAGCTCGAGCGTTCGCTCGAAAGGCTGAGCTTCGCGGAATACCTGCGTTATTCCGTTTCATGGAAGAGGCAGCTGCTGGTGAATTTCATGGGCGGCCTTGCGCGCGGAGCGGGTATGGCCGTGGGATTCGCGGCGCTCGGAGCCGCGGCCGTGGTATTATTGCGCCGTCTGGCGGCGCTGAACGTGCCGGTGATCGGCGATTATCTGGCGGAGGTTATCCGCATCGTGCTGGAAAGGCTGTGAAAAATGGCATCGAACAAGGTGAAATGGAAGAGGGCGGCGCTGTGCCTGCCGCCGCTGCTCCTGATCCTGGCGTTGGATCGGTTCAGCAAACGCTGGGCGGCGGACAGCCTGGCGCTCCTGGAACGGGGCTCCATACAGGCGATTCCGGGCGTGCTCGGATGGCGCTACGCGGAAAACACCGGGGTGGCCTTCAGCGCTTTCTCGGGCGCGGGCGCCGCGCTCTGCGCGCTTACGGCGCTGATCATTGCCGCGGCCGTCGTGTGGCTCATCCGGCATCCGGAGTGCGGGGGCTGGATGAGAACCGGCCTGACGCTTATCGTCGCGGGCGGACTGGGCAACCTTTACGACCGCCTGCGCTTCGGCTATGTGATTGATTTTATCGAGCTGCTGTTCGTGCGCTTCGCCATATTCAACGCGGCGGATATCGCGGTGGTCGCCGGGGCGATCTGCCTGGCCGTCGGCATTCTGAAGTCGGGAGGAAAAGTCGCGTGAGCCGGTATCTCGTTGAGGCGGAAGCTGAAAAAATGCGGCTGGACGTGTATCTGGCCGGGAAAAACGATCTGACCCGCTCCCGCGCCGAAAAGCTGATCCGCGAGGGCTGTGTGCGCGTGGACGGCGAGACCGCCCTGAAGCCCGGCTTCGTTCTCCGGTCGGGGATGACGGTTGAGTTGACGCTGCCCGAGGTGCGGGAAACGCCGCTTCTGGCGCAGGATCTGCCGCTGGACGTGGTGTATCAGGACGAGGATCTCGCGGTTGTCTACAAACCCAGCGGCATGGTGGTGCATCCCGCGGCGGGCAATCCGGACGGCACGATGGTCAACGCGCTGATGATGAAGCTGGACGGTCTGTCCGGCATTGGCGGCGAACTGCGGCCCGGCATCGTGCACCGCATCGATAAGGATACCTCCGGCCTGCTGCTCGTGGCGAAAAATGACCGAAGCCACCTGATGCTCTCCGAGCAGATCAAACTGCACACGGTGGAGCGCGCCTATCAGGCGATCGTCATCGGCCGTATGAGGGAGACGGAGGGCGATGTGAGCGGCGCCATCGGCCGGCATCCAACCGACCGGAAGAAAATGGCCATCGTAGCGGACGGCCGCGAGGCGCACACGCACTGGACGGCGATGGAGGAGCTGCGGGGCGCGACGCTCATCGAAGCGCGCCTGACCACCGGACGCACGCATCAGATCCGCGTCCACATGGCCTCCATCGGGCATCCCGTGCTGGGCGACCCGGTGTACGGGCCGAAGAAATCGCCGTATCCCGTGGAAGGCGGGCAGCTGCTGCATGCCTTCCGGCTGGGCTTCATCCATCCCACGACCGGGGAGAAAATGCTGTTTGAGGCCCCGCCCGAGCCAAGGTTCACGCATTGGCTTGAGAGGCTCCGCGTGAAATAGCGCCGGAAAGCGCCCGGAAAATACTCGAACGAAAAGTCGGCGCTTTACAAAAATGTTCGGAAAAAATGCAGAAAGTCGCTTGAAAGTTTACACGCCTTTGCGGAAGCGAAT
Organism: Clostridia bacterium; assembly: GCA_017620115.1. Classification (GTDB taxonomy): domain Bacteria; phylum Bacillota; class Clostridia; order Christensenellales; family Aristaeellaceae; genus Firm-10. Next base: position 4,123 of record JAFZRB010000351.1, read on the forward strand.
CCTGTGAAATGCTATAATTATCGCGTCACGGAGGACGGACTTCAACGGACGGCAAAGGGGTATGAAGCATGGGCGGTTTCTTCGGCGTTGCCTCTAAATCGGATTGTGTATACGATGTTTTTTTCGGAACGGACTACCATTCTCATCTGGGTACGAAGCGCGGCGGCATGGCCATATGGGGGCCGAACGGCTTCCAGCGCGCGATTCACAATATTGAAAACGCCCCGTTCAGAACGAAATTCGAACTCGACGTGGAGGAAATGAAGGGCAATCTCGGCATCGGCATCATCTCCGACACGGAGCCGCAGCCGCTGATCGTGCGCTCGCACCTGGGCACGTTCTCCATCGCGACGGTGGGCCGCATCAACAACCTCGACGCGCTCGTCGATCAGGTTTTCAGAAGCGGCGCGCCGCATTTCCTCGAAATGAGCGGCGGCAACATCAATCCCACGGAGCTTACCGCGGCGCTCATCAACCAGCGCGGCAGCATCCGGGAGGGCATTCAGTACGCGCAGAGCCAGATCGAAGGTTCGATGTCTCTTCTGATCCTCACGGAGAACGGCATTTACGCCGCGCGCGACAGGCTGGGGCGGACGCCGGTCATCGTGGGACGGAAGGACAACGCCCACTGTGCGTGCTTTGAGTCCTCCGCTTTCCTGAACCTGGGTTATACCACGCATCACGAGCTCGGCCCGGGCGAGATCGACTTTATCACGCCGGAAGCCGTCGAGGTGATCGCGCAGCCGCAGGAGACAATGCGCTTCTGCACGTTCCTGTGGATCTATTACGGTTATCCCTCCTCCACCTACGAGGGCATGAACGTCGAGAAAATGCGCTACCGCTGCGGCGACAGGCTCGCGCTGCGCGACAGCACGCAGGCCGATACCGTGGCGGGTGTGCCGGATTCCGGAACGGCGCACGCCATCGGCTACGCCAACCGCTCGGGCATTCCGTTTTCACGGCCGTTCATCAAGTATACGCCGACCTGGCCGCGCTCCTTTATGCCGCATAAGCAGAGCCAGCGCAACCTCATCGCCCACATGAAGCTGATCCCGGTCGACGCGCTCATTCGCGGCAAGCGCCTCGTGCTCGTCGACGATTCGGTGGTCCGCGGCACGCAGATGCGCGAGACGACGGAGTTTCTCTATCAGAGCGGGGCGAAGGAGGTTCACATCCGCTCGGCCTGTCCGCCCATCATGTACGGCTGTAAATACCTGAATTTTTCCCGCTCCACATCGGAGATGGATCTGATCAGCCGCCGCGTAATCGCGCGCCTGGAGGGCGACAAGGCCGTCGAAAAGCTCGATCTCTACGCCGATCCGGACACGCCGGAGCATGCGCGCATGGTTGGGGAAATCTGCCGCGAGCTCAAATTCACCTCGCTGAAATACCATCGGCTGGACGACATGCTCGAAGCGACGGGCGTTTCTCCCTGCAAGCTGTGCACGTACTGCTGGAACGGAAAAGAATAAGCCGTCGCAGGAAAAGCAACGCCACGGGATATATCGATCATTTCCGATGAGCTCATGCCGCCGGGCGTTTACACCCGGCGGAATTTTACGTTAGTATGTCATGTATTTCTGATAACTACGGAAGTATTTTATTTCCATTTCGAATTATGCAGGATTTTTGTTGACTCATGTCGAATTTCTTCCTGTCACTGATTTGACGGGAGGATTTTATACCAATGGATCAGTTATACGCTCGCATGAAAACAAATTTCGTCAGGCGGATCAGCCTGGCGCTCGCGCTGATTCTCATGATTCAGATGACGCCGCTGGCAGGCGGCGGCGCGCTGGCCGATTCAAGCGGCATGATCCGCGTGCGCCTGAGCCAGCTCGGCACGCCGGCATCGATCACCTTCCGCACGACGGGCACCTATACGGTTTCGGGGAAAACCATTCCGGGCGGCAGCACGCTCGTCGTGTCCGCCGCGAACGGAACGCTGACGCTGACCTCCGGCGGCGCGACGCTGGCGCAGGGAACGTCGCTGGCCGTCAACCGCGCGGGCACGGGAACGAGCTGCGGCGTGCGGTTTACGTCGCCTGCGCTTTCAAACCTGTATTGCGGCGACGCGCTCTTCTCGCTGAGCGGCGGCGGCGTCCAGACCGTGCTGCGCGTCTATGTCGAAACCTATCTGTATGGCGTTGTGCCCTTTGAAATGTCGAACAGCTATCCCATCGAGGCGCTGAAGGCGCAGGCCGTCGCCGCGCGCACCTACGCCATGCGCGCCAGGAGCTCGAGCGGCAGCTACGACCTGAGCGACAACGCCTACAGCCAGGTGTTCCGGGGCTATTCCTCTTCTTACGGCAACGCCATCGCCGCCGTGGACGCCACGCGCGGCGTGTGCCTGATGGCGGACGGGCAGTACGCCCAGTGCTATTACACGGCCAGCAACGGCGGCCAGACCGAATCGGTTCAGAACGCATGGGGCGGTTCCGTGTCCTATCTTATCGTGAAGGACGACCCATATGACTTGGCGAATCCTTCGAGCATCGTCAAATCCGGCACGATTCATAAGGACGGCGGCCGACAGACCACCGCGGTTTCCAACGCGATCCTCACCGCGGCTGCCCAGATGCTGAAGGATAACGGCATGAGCGGCGCGTCCATCCAAAGCGTCAACAGCGCCGAACTGCATTCGCCGCGCTATCCTGAGCCCAGCCGCACATACACGAAGCTGCGCCTGAACGTGACTTTTTCAGGAAGCGGAAAGAGCAAGGCGTTCGACGTCGACCTGGCTACATACGGCGGCCTGGAATCATCCATCGGGCTTTCCATTAACAGCGACAACAACGAAATCGTCTCCATTCGCGAGACGGATGACGCCTTCGTGCTGGAGTTCCGGCGCTGGGGACATGGCGTCGGCCTGAGCCAGCGCGGCGCGCAGTGGATGGCGCAGTCGCACGGCATGAGCTACGCGCAGATCCTGGATTTCTATTATCCGGGCACCTCGCGCGTTACGCTCTCGCTGTCGGACGTCGTCAGCGCGTCCTCCGATCCGCTGGAGCCCACGCCCACGCCATTGCCGGTTGAAACGGCCTACGGTTATACCACCCTGCAGGAGGGCGACAGCGGCGAGGCGGTCAGGGCCATGCAGCAGAAGCTGAAGGAGCTGGGCTACTTCACCGGCACGCCCCTGGGCAACTACAAGACGCTCACGACATCGGCCGTCCGGGCGTTCCAGGCCGCGAAAGGCCTGACGGTGGACGGCGTGGCATCGCCCTATGTGCAGAAGCTCATCTTTGAGGGCGACGCCGCAGCGACGCCGGAGCCTTCCGCGTATCAAACCCTGAAATACGGCGACACGGGCGAGGCCGTCAAGGCGCTGCAGCGCAAGCTGAGCGAGCTGGGCTTCTTCACGGGCAACATAGGCGGGAACTACCTGACGCTCACGCAGGCAGCGGTCGAAGCCTATCAGAAGGCCCTCGGCCTGACCGCTGACGGCGTCGCCACGCCCGAGCTGCAGGAGCGCCTCTTCGGCGCGTCCCCCAATCCTCAGACGACGCCCGAGCCCACGCCGACCATGACGCCGACGCCCGAGCCCACGTCCACCGTCGCCCCGACTGAAGCGCCGTCCGGCTACGCGACATTGAAGTACGGCGATACCGGAGAGGAAGTCAAGGCGCTGCAGCGCAAGCTGAAGGAATTAGGCTTCTTTACGGGCAATATCGGCGGCAACTACCTGACGCTCACGCAAACCGCCGTCGAAGCGTACCAGCGGGCGAACGGCCTCGCGGTCGACGGCGTCGCTACGGCGTCGCTGCAGCAGCGCATCTTCGAAGGCGCTTCCGCGACGCCCGCGCCGACGCAGCAGCCGACCGGCAAAACGGCTTATGTCGTGCTCAGCGACCCGTCGAGCAGCCTGAATGTGCGGCAGTCGCCCTCCACCTCGTCGGCGATTCTGGGAACGCTGAGCCATGGCGCGGCCGTGAACGTGACGGGAACGAGCGGCAGCTGGAGCGCCATTGAGAGCGGCGCGCTCTCGGGCTACGTGATGAGCTCATACCTTTCTTCCACGAAGCCGGCTGCCGCCCCGACGGCCAGGCCTGACGATACGCCTTCCGGATATACCACGCTGAAATACGGCGACACCGGCGAGGCCGTGAAGGCGCTGCAGCGAAAGCTCAGGGAGCTGAAATACTTCGGCGGCAACATCGGCGGCAACTATCTCATGCTGACGGAGAGCGCCGTGAAGGCGTTCCAGCGGGAACACGGCTTCACGGCCGATGGCGTCGCCACGCCCGAAGTGCAG
>JAFZRB010000352.1 GCA_017620115.1 Clostridia bacterium
CCCCCGAACCCACGCCCGATCCCGCGCTCGAGCCGACGGACACGCCCGAACCCACCCCCAAGCCCACGCCCGAGCCGACCGACGAGGCGACGCCCGAACCGACGCCCGAACCGACGCCGGAGCCGACGCCTGAGCCGACACCTGAGCCCACGCCTGAGCTGACCGACGAACCCACACCTGAACCCACGCCCGAACCGACCGACGAACCCACGCCGGAGCCCACGCCCGAACCGACGCCAGAGCCCGCGCTGTACATCATGTCCACGGAGCAGGAGATCGTCGATTTCAGGATGCGGCTGATGGAGCTGGGCTGGCTGCCCGAGACCGAAAAGGTGAGCGGCCAGTACGACGTGTCGCTGATGCAGGCCGTCGAGGCCGTTCAGACCTGGCTGCGCCTCAACTGGGACGAGGACAAGTGGGGCGACGCGAAGGAGTACATGCCCGACGTGAACGGCGAATACGTCGATTGGAAGACCTGGCGCGTGATTCAGTCGACCGTTTTCCCGCCGGAAAAGCCGGAGGAGAAGTGACGGGGAATTAGGAGCCCTCTCCGCCCCGAAGGGGCAGAGAGGGCCGTCCCCCGCCAACAGAAACGCAAACGAAGCATATACGCGAAGGCTCCCCTTCGCAGGGGCGCCTTCGCGTTCCCCAAATTGCTAATTACTGCCATCGCGCCCGGCCATTCGCGATTGTCCGCGGGGCCGGTTGGGGATTTCATCGGGAAAGGAGGAACGGCTGTGGCGAGGATCGTGGTCGGTATGTCGGGGGGCGTGGATTCGTCGGTGGCGGCGCTGCTGCTCGCGCGGCAGGGGCACGAGGTCATCGGCGTGTTCATGAACAACTGGGAAGAAAAGGACGAGATGGGCGTGTGCACGTCCGAACGGGACTACGCCGACGTGCGCAGCGTGTGCGACTGCATCGGCATACCCTATTACTCCGTCAATTTCGCGAAGGAATACCGCGAGCGCGTGTTCAGCTATTTCCTGGATGAATACCGGCGCGGCCGCACCCCCAACCCGGACGTGCTATGCAACCGCGAGATCAAATGGAACGTGTTTCTGAAATTCGCGCTGTCGCTGGGCGCTGAGAAGCTGGCCACGGGTCACTTCGCCCGGCTCGACCGCACCGAGGCGGACGGCTGGCGTCTGCTGCGCGCCGCGGACGAGAACAAGGACCAGACGTATTTCCTCTATATGATCGGCCAGGAGGCGCTCTCCCGCGCGCTGTTCCCCGTGGGCGGCCTCACCAAGGCGGAGATCCGCGAGATCGCGCGCCAAAACGGCATTCCCGTTTCCGAAAAAAAGGACTCCACCGGCGTGTGCTTCATCGGGGAGCGGAATTTCAAGCGGTTTTTAAGCCAGTATCTGCCCGCGCAGCCCGGCGACATGAAGACGCCGGACGGCCGGACGGTGGGCCGCCACGACGGCCTGATGTACTACACGCTCGGCCAGCGCCGGGGCCTGGGCATCGGCGGCGGCGGCGACGGGCGGCGCTGGTTCGTGGTGGGCAAGGATCTCAAGAACAACGTGCTGCTGGTCGAGCAGGGCGAGGATTCGCCGCTGCTGTATTCGGAGGCCGCGGTGATCGGGGAGCTCAGCTGGATCGCCGGGCACGCCCCGCTGAAGCCGGGCGAAGCCCTCGAATGCCAGGCGCGCTTCCGCCACCGCCAGCCCCTGCAGGACGTGACCGTTCGCCTGCGCCCGGACGCGCGGATGGATGTCGCCTTCGCGCGGCCCCAGCGCGCGATCACGCCCGGCCAGTCGGCCGTGCTGTACCTGGGCGACGTGTGCCTGGGCGGCGGCGTGATCGAATGACGCGGCGGGGCTTTCAGAACGCGTCGGCGTGAAAGGAAGGAATCCCATGGCCTGGACAGACGAACAGCGCGCCGCCATCGAATCGCGCGGCGAAAACCTGCTGCTCTCCGCGGCCGCCGGTTCCGGCAAGACGGCCGTGCTGGTGGAGCGCGTGCTGCGGCTCATCGGCGAGGGCGCGGACATAAGCGCCATGCTGATCGTCACCTTCACCCGCGCCGCCGCGGCGGACATGCGCGCCGCGCTCATCCGCGCGCTCAGCAAGGCCGCGCTCGTCAAAGCGCGCTTCCGCGCGCAGGCCGAGGCCGCCGAGTACGCGGGTATCAGTACCATCCATTCCTTCTGCACCGACATCCTGCGCGAGCACTTCCAGAAGGCCGGCGTCGATCCCGCGTTCCGCGTGGCCGACTCCGCCGAGGCCGCCATCCTCATGAACAAGGCGCTGGATTCCGCCATGAACGCCGCCTACGAGGCCGGCGGAGACGACCTCGCCGCGCTGGCCGAGGGCCGCTCGCCCGATCAGGTGCGCGAGCTGGTTTCCCAGCTGTACCGCTTCGTGCTCGACCGGCCCGAGTCGTTCGGCTGGCTCGACGAAGCCGTTTCCCGCCTCGAGCGGGGCGAGGATATCTGGTCGGACGTGCTGGCGAAGGCGGCGAAGCGCCGTCTGGCGGACGCGCTGGCGCTGGCGCGGGAGGGCGTCTCGATGTGCCGGGGCCGCGATTACCTCGCGCCGTACATGAAGACCGCCGAGGCCGACGCCGCGCTCGTCGAGGGCTTCATGCCGCTCGGCTACGAGCCGCTGCGCGAGGCGCTGGAATCGCCCGCGTATACGCGCCTGCCCACGCTCCGGGGCGCGAAGGACGATCCGGACGCCCTCGCTTTCCGCGATCTGCGCGACGACGTGAAAAAGCTGGTGAAGCGCGCGGGCGAAAAGCTGCCGCTGCCCCTGGGAGACGCGCTCGGCGACCTCGCCGCCTCCGCGCGGGAGGTGCGCGCGCTGGGCGACATCGCCCGGCGGCTGGACGCGGAATTCACCCGCCTGAAGGACGAGCGGAGCCTGCTCACCTTCGCCGACCTGGAAATACGCGCCCTGCGCGCGCTGGAGGACCCGGGCGTTCAGGCCGCGCTGCGCGAGCGCTATACCCACGTGTTCGTGGACGAATACCAGGACGTGTCCGACATCCAGGAGGCGGTGGTGAACCGCATCGCGCGCGAAAACAACCTGTTCTGCGTGGGCGACGTGAAGCAGAGCATCTACCGCTTCCGCAACGCCGAGCCCTCGCTGTTCCAGAGCCGCTTCGAGCGCTACGGCCGCGGCGAGGGCGGGCGGCTGGTGCTGCTCAGCCGGAACTTCCGCTCCCGGGCGTCCATCCTCGGCTTCACCAACGCCGTGTTCGCCCGCGCGATGCGCGGCGGCGACAGCGAAATCACCTACGACGAGGCCGCCTTCCTGCGCCCCGGCGCGGCTTACGAAGGGCCGGATTCCCCCGTCGAGCTGTGGCTCATCGGCCGCGAGGGCGCGGAGAGCGCCGGCGACGATCCCGCCGCCCAGCTGATCCTGGACATGAAGGACGCCGAGGTCGAGGCGCTCGCGGCGGCGCGCCGCATCGCCGAGCTGGTGGGCACGCCCACGTGGGACGCCAAAAAAGGCGCGTTCCGCCCGCTGAAATACAGAGATTTCGCGCTGCTCACGCGCACGATGCGCGATGTCGCGCCGCTGATGCTCGCCGTGCTGAAGCGCGAGGGCATACCGGCCTACGCCGACGTGTCCGGCGGGTATCTGGACGTGGTGGAGGTGCGCGTGGCGGTGGCGCTGCTGCGGCTCATCGAGAACCGCCGCCGCGACGTCGAGTGGATCGCGGTGCTGCGCTCGCCGGTGATGAACCTCTCCAGCGAGGAGCTGGCCGAAGTGCGCCTGCGCGCCCCCGAGGGGCCCTACTGCGACGCCGTGGCCGCCTGCGCCGCGGGCGAGGGCG
>JAFZRB010000042.1 GCA_017620115.1 Clostridia bacterium
GGCCAGGACGCGGTCAACGTCGCCGACACGTTCAACAAGAATCTGGGCGTGGACGGCGTCATCCTCACCAAGCTGGACGGCGATACCCGCGGCGGCGCGGCCATTTCGGTCAAAGCCGTCACCGGCAAGCCCATCAAGTTCAGCGGCACCGGCGAGAAGCTCACCGACATCGAGCCCTTCTATCCCGACCGCATGGCCAGCCGCATCCTCGGCATGGGCGACGTACTGAGCCTCATCGAAAAGGCTCAGGAGAGCATCGACGAGAAGAGCGCCAAGGATCTTGAGCACAAGATCCGCACCTCCACCTTCACGCTGGACGATTATCTCGAACAGATGGGCCAGCTTTCCAAGATGGGCTCCCTCACCGACATGCTCAAGATGATCCCCGGCCTGGGCAACAAGCTCTCGAACGTGGATATCGACGAAGGCGCTGTGAAAAAGGCCCAGAGCAAGAACTGCGCCATCATCCAGTCCATGACGCGCATGGAGCGCCGCAACCCCGATATCCTCAACGCCAGCCGCCGCAGGCGCATCGCCGCGGGCAGCGGCACCACCGTGCAGGACGTGAACCTGCTCCTCAAGCAGTTCGAACAAGCCCGCACGATGATGAAACAGGTCATGGGCAGCGGCAAACGCGGTCGCATCCGTCTTCCCTTCCGGGGGCAGTAATCAAGAATCAAGAATGACGAATTCTTTATTCATACCAACATAACATCATTTAGGAGGAACATCACCATGGTCAAGATCCGCATGAAGAGAATGGGCATGAAGAAGGAGCCCTTCTACCGCATCATCGTCACCGACAGCCGCAACGCCCGCGACGGCCGCGCCATCGAGGAGCTGGGCTACTACAATCCCATCACCGAGCCCTCCGAGCTGAAGATCGACGGCGAGCGCGCCAAGTACTGGCTCGGCGTCGGCGCTCAGCCTTCCGACACTGTGCGCGGCCTGCTGAAGAAGAGCGGCGTGATTTGACGGAGCGCTGGAGGTTTACGTCATGCTTGAACTCATCAGGTATATCGCGCAGTCGCTCGTCGAGAACCCCGACCAGGTCGAGGTCATCGAAAAGGAAGGCGCGGACTCCATCATTTACGAGCTGCATGTCGCGCCCGATGATATGGGCAAGGTGATCGGCCGCCAGGGCCGCATCGCCAAGGCCATCCGCACGGTCGTCAAGGCCGCAACCGCGAAAAGCGAAAAGCCGGTTTTTGTGGAAATCGTATAAAAGATTGGGGCTGGCGCTTTCCGGCGCCGGCTCCTTCTTCTATGGAGGATGCTTATGAAGATCGTAACTTTCAACCTGCGCTGCGACAACAACAGCGACGGGGAAAACCGCTGGCAGTTCCGCAAGGGCATCGTGCTCGACCGGCTGGAGGCCGAGGCGCCGGATGTTGCGGGCTTCCAGGAAGTGAAGCCGGAAATGGCCGATTTCCTCCGCAGGCACCTGAACGGGTATCTGTGCGTGGGCTGCGGCCGCAGCGCCGAGTACGGCGGTGAAAACAACATGATCGCCTTCCGCCAGGATCGCTATGAACTGATGCGGCTGGAAACCTTCTGGCTCTCCGGGACGCCCGACGAGCCCGGCTCCCGTTATCCGAATCAGTCCGACTGCCCCCGCGTGTGCACCCACATCGAGCTGCGCCCCTGGGACAGCGCCGCGGTGTTCCATGTATACAACACGCACCTCGACCACGTGTCCGACGAAGCGCGCATACTGGGCGCGCAGGCCATCATGCGGCATATCGACGAGGATCAGAAGCGCCGCCCCGCTCCGCTGGTGGTGACGGGCGACATGAACGCCGAGCCGGACAGCGGCGCGATCGCCGTGTTCACAAGCGGCGAAAAGCATCCGCTCGTCAACGAGACGCCGGATTTCATCGCCTCCTATCACGGCTTCGGCAAATGCCCGGAGCACGCGCAGATCGACTATATCTTCTCGGAAGGCTTCAAGGCCGTCCGGCCGCCCGTCGCCTGGAGCGAGCTGTCTTTCGGAAAGTGCCTCTCGGATCACAACGCGCTGTGCGCCTTCCTTGAGCCGGCCGGGGAATAAATGAAAAAGCGAGGTAAACGCCCATGCTGTCGTCCCATCTGATGATCGGCGAAATCACGCGCCCGCAGGGCATCCGCGGAGAGGTCAAGGTTCGCCCCGCGACCAACGATCCCAACCGCTTTTACGATCTCGACCGCGTGTTTCTGAAGCGCGGCGAGGAATATGTCGAGCGCAGTATCAGCGTGAGCCGCGTCGAGCCGGACGCGGTTTACATGACGTTCGAGGGCGTGACCGACCGGAACGCCGCCGAAGCGCTGCGCGGCGAGTTCATCTATATCGACCGCGCGCACGCCGTTCAGCTGCCGGAGGACGCCAACTTCATCTGCGACCTGATCGGCTGCGAAGGCGTCGACACGAACGGCCGCCGCCTGGGCAGGATGGTCGACGTCATGCAACCCGGAGGCAACGACGTTTACGTGTTTCACGGCCCGCTGGGCGAGGTGCTGGTACCCGCGCTCAAGAGCGTGGTCACCGAGGTCAACGTGGAGGAGAAGCGCATCGTGTTCGACGCGAAGCGGCTGAACGAGGTGGCGGTTTTCGATGAGGATTAAGGTGCTCACCATCTTCCCGGAGATGATCCGGCCCATGCTGGAAGCCAGCATACTGGGGCGCGCCATCGACGCCGGTTTCATCGAAGTGGAGCTCATCGACATCCGCCCCTTCTCCGAATTGAAGCATAAGAACACCGATGATTATCCCTTCGGCGGCGGGCCGGGCATGGTCATGCTGGCGCAGCCCATCGTGGACGCGGTGGAGAGCTGCGCGGGCGAGGGCTTCCGCGGCAAACGCCTTTACCTCTCCCCGCGTGGAAAGACATTCACACAGGCGATGGCCGAGGAGCTTTCGAAGGACGAAGAGCTGCTGCTGCTGTGCGGCCATTACGAGGGCGTCGACCAGCGCGCCATCGACCTTGTGATCGACGAGGAGGTTTCCATCGGCGATTACGTGCTCACCGGCGGCGAGCTGGGGGCGCTGGTCATCATCGACGCCGTGGCGAGGCTGATTCCGGGCGTGCTGGGTTCGGACGAATCCAGCGAGGACGAGAGCTTTTCCTCCGGCCTTTTGGAGTACCCGCAGTACACGCGCCCCCGCGAGTACCGCGGGCTGGCCGTGCCGGACATCCTGCTCTCCGGCGACCACGCGAAGATCGCCCGCTGGCGGCGCGACAGGGCGCTGGAGCTCACCTACGAGCGAAGGCCGGAGCTTCTGGAGAAGGTCGAGCTGGACAAGAAAGACAGGCTGTTCATGCAGGCGCTGCGGGAAAAGAAAAGCGCCGAATGATCCGCCAGACCCGGTAAAAATTTACGAATTCTCCCCTTGCCGGGCAAAGGTCATTGTGATATAATACTTCTGTTAATCGGGCGGTCCGCTGCCTGCGTGTGATGAGCGTCAGGGCATGAACGTCTGTAATTTGAGGAGGAAGATTCCCATGAACGAGATCATCCGTTCCATCGAGAACGCCCAGCTGCGTTCCGACATCCCCGAGTTCGCCGTCGGCGACACCGTTCGCGTCGAAGTGAAGGTCGTCGAAGGCTCCCGCGAGCGCCTGCAGGCGTTCGAAGGCGTGGTCATCGCCCGCCGCAACGGCTCCGTCCGCGAAACCTTCACCGTGCGCCGCACTTCCTACGGCGTCGGCGTCGAGCGTACGTTCCCGCTGCACTCCCCGCGCGTTGATTCCATCAAGGTGACCCGTCGCGGCAAGGTTCGCCGCGCGAAGCTGTACTACCTGCGCGATCTCAGCGGCAAGGCAGCCAAGGTCAAGGAGAAGTAATCTTCGTACAACAGGACCGCGCTCGCGCGGTCTTTGTTTTTTGTCAGCGCGCCAGCGGTGAACGGCGGCGCAACCCGGGATGCGTCTGTGTGAATCAGGGAGGCGCGTGGAATGAACGCCCCGTCGGACATTCAGTTGATCAGCGACTACATGCGCGATGACGTCTGCCGCCATATGCTGAATGCATTGACCCAGAAGACCTTTGGATTCGATTTTGAAGGATGGGTGACGCAGGGGTATTTTGAGGGGGATTACATTCCGTATTCCTTTGTGAAGGGCGGAAGGATCATCTCCAACGTGTCTGCCAACCGCATGGTTTTTATGCAGAACGGTTCCCGGCGGAACTATATTCAGATCGGAACGGTCATGACGGACGCGGCCTTCCGCGGGCAGGGATTGGCTTCGCGGCTGATGCGGCATGTCATCGGCAGATACGAGAAAGAATGCGACGGCATTTATCTGTTCGGAGATCTGAGCGCGCTGGGTTTTTACCAAAAGCTGGATTTCAGGACGGCCAACCAGTACCGCTATTATGTGAAAGAGGAATTCTGCACGCGCGGAAAAGCCGGCCCGGGATTCAGGCCGATCAAGGATTGCGGAAATGAGATCAAACAGCGATACATGGATCTGGTCCGGAAAAGCGCGCGCTATTCCCCGTTTGAGCAGATGAACCGCTTTGGCCTGCAGATGTTCTATACGGCCGGCCTTGACGACGTGTTCCACATTGATAATCCGGACTGCTTCATAGTCCTCGCGCAGGGGGAATGCACGGAGCTGAAGTCCATCCTCTGCAGCGAAAAGGTACCCCTCCTTTCGATCCTGCGGCGCATAGAGATCAGAAACCGCAGGTGCAGACTGGGCTTTGTGCCCCTGGAGGAAGACAGGGACCTGTGCGCGGCGGAACTCTATGACGGCGGAGACGACTACAGACTGTTCTGTCGCGGAGAAATACTGGAAGCCGTCGAGCGGGACAGATTGTATTTCCCCGATCTTTCGCATGCGTGACAGCGCGTCGTTGCCTATCCCCAGGAGGTGTTTCCCTTGCCTGAGATCAACTGGTACCCCGGACATATGGCCAAGACCCGGCGCATCTTCGCCGCCATCAAGGAGGCCTGCGCCCCGGCTGTTGAGCGCATGCGAGAGCGCGGTCTTTGTTTTTTATGACCCTGAACAGTTTTCTATGGCCGGAATCAAAACTTTCTGGAGGACATTTCTCATGAAAAACAGCAGAAAAACTCTGACTGTGGTATTGGCGATCATATACGGACTTCTTCTGATTTGGATAATTCTGTTCAAGATGTCTTCATTTTCCGCCATCTCTGAATTAGACCATATAAGGAGTATCAACCTCATCCCATTCTATTATGACAGGGAGGTCTCATCTCACTTTTCAGAGGTTTTTGAAAACGTCATTCTATTCATTCCTATGGGTATCTATCTAATGATAATTATAAAACGGGCCGGATATCCAATACTGTTCGGAGCATGCTTCAGCCTGGCGTTAGAAATATCCCAATACATTTTTGGAATAGGCGCGTCAGATATTACCGATCTTATTACAAATACAACCGGAACGGCATTGGGTGTGCTCATATATCTTTCATTGCTTCGCTTATGCAAAAATGAAGCCAAATTACATGGAACCATCAATATTCTTGCTTTGATATGTACGATCGCTTTTATCATTTTGGCCGCAATACTTCTATTGGTTAA
>JAFZRB010000353.1 GCA_017620115.1 Clostridia bacterium
CCGGCCGGCTCTGCTGCGCTCTGGCGGCGGTTCGCGCGACGGGCTGCCCGCCCGACGCGCTGCCGGCGCGCGGCCTTTGCGGTGTGTTCTGCACGGTCTGTGTTCCTCCCTGCGGGATAGTGAAATGGTATGACCTATACTTCCCTGTATTATACACTGAGTTTCGATATATTTCAACCGTTCGGGGGAAAAAAGCATGAAAAAAGCGCCCCGCGCGAAACGGAGCGCTATAATTCGTTTATTCAGGCGATCAGTACATGCCGCCCATGCCGCCGGCGGGAGCCGCGGGGGCCGGGGGATTCTTCTCGGGCAGGTCGGCCACCAGGGATTCGGTGGTCAGCACCATGGCCGCGACGGAGGCTGCGTTCTGCAGGGCGGAACGGGTGACCTTGGTGGGGTCGATGATGCCGCGCTCGATCATGTCGCAGTACTCGTCCTTGGCGGCGTCGTAGCCGTAGGAGACCTTGCTGGAAGAGCGAACCTTCTCCACGACCACGGAGCCTTCGGCGCCGGCGTTCACAGCGATCTGGCGGAGCGGCTCCTCCAGCGCGCGCTGCACGATGGCGATGCCGGTCTTGATGTCGCCGGTATGCTTGCTGATGAGCTTCTGCACGGCCTTGGCGGCAACCAGCTGAGCGGAACCGCCGCCGGGTACGATGCCCTCTTCGACGGCGGCGCGGGTGGCGGCCAGCGCGTCCTCGATGCGCATCTTGCGTTCCTTCATTTCGATCTCGGTCGCCGCGCCGACGTTGATGACGGCCACGCCGCCGGCCAGCTTGGCCAGGCGCTCCTGCAGCTTCTCGCGGTCGTAGTCGCTGGTGGTCTCCTCGATCTGGCTGCGGATGGAGGTCACGCGGGCCTTGATCTCGCTGGGATCGCCCTTGCCCTCGACGATGGTGGTGTTGTCCTTGTCCACCTTGACCTGGCGGGCGGTGCCCAGCATGTCGACGGTGGCTTCCTTCAGCTCCAGGCCGAGCTCGGAGGTGATGACCTGGCCGCCGGTCAGGATGGCGATATCCTGCAGCATGGCCTTGCGGCGGTCGCCGAAGCCGGGCGCCTTGACGGCGACGCAGGTAAAGGTGCCGCGCAGCTTGTTCAGCACCAGCGTGGCCAGCGCTTCGCCTTCGATGTCCTCGGCGATGATGAGCAGCTTCTTGCCGGTCTGCACGATCTGCTCCAGCAGGGGCAGTACTTCCTGGATGTTGCTGATCTTCTTGTCGGTGATCAGGATGAAGGGATCGTCCAGGATGGCCTCCATCTTGTCGTTATCGGTCACCATGTAGGCGGAGGCGTAGCCGCGGTCGAACTGCATGCCTTCGACGACGGTCAGCTCGGTCTTCATGGTCTTGCTCTCTTCAACGGTAATAACGCCGTCTTTGCCGACCTTCTCCATAGCGCCCGCGATCAGCTCGCCGATCTGCTCGTCGCTGGAGGAGATGGAGGCGACCTGCGCGATGGCCTGCTGGCTCTCGATGGGCTTCGAGATGGCGGTCAGGGCGTTCACGGCCTCGTTGGTGGCGATTTCAATGCCCTTGCGGATGACCATGGGATTCGCGCCCGCGGCCACGTTCTTCAGGCCCTCGCGCACGATGGCCTGAGCCAGCAGGGTGGCGGTGGTGGTGCCGTCGCCGGCCACGTCGTTGGTCTTGGTGGCGACTTCCTTCACCAGCTGAGCGCCCATGTTCTCAAAGGCGTCTTCCAGCTCGATGTCCTTGGCGATGGTCACGCCGTCGTTCGTGATGAGGGGAGAGCCGAACTTCTTGTCCAGCACGACGTTGCGGCCCTTGGGGCCCATGGTGATTTTAACGGTATCGGCCAGCGCGTTGATGCCGCGCTCGAGGGAACGGCGGGCTTCCTCGCCATACTGAATCTGCTTAGCCATAACAATTTACCTCCCAATTTTCTGCGAAAATGATTAGTCGACGATGGCGAGAATGTCGCTCTGACGAACCAGGATGTATTCCTCGCCGTCGAGCTTGACTTCGGTGCCGGCATACTTGGAATAGATGACCTTCTGGCCGACTTCCACGCTCATGACGATTTCCTTGCCGTCCACGTTGCCGCCGGGGCCCACGGCCAGCACTTCGGCCATCTGGGGCTTCTCCTTGGAAGCGTTGGTGAGCAGCAGGCCGCCCTTGGTGGTTTCTTCAGCCTCAACGTTCTTGATGACAACGCGATCGCCCAAAGGTCTGATTTTCATAACAAGATCCTCCTTCGGATGTGAATTCTTTTTGTTAGCACTCTGTTTAGTTGAGTGCTAATTTCCACGTGCATTATATTAGCTGAAATGCGTGCTCAGTGCAAATTCCGCCAATCGTTGAAAAAACGTGAAAATAATGGATATCAGATAAAATCTCACGTAAGCTCACAGATTCTTCGTTTATCTCTTTAAATCGCTGTTTTTCGATGAAAAACCGGCCTGACGCCCGCCGCCGCGCAAGTTCTTCCGACCGGTTGCAATTCGCACAGTGAGATGCTATAATATGGAACATGAAAAACTGCGCCCACGCGGCGGCGCACAGGGGTGACGGTATGAAATTCGATAAATGGGACAAAAGATTTATGGAAATGGCCGGCGTGATCGCGAGCTGGGCGAGCTGTTATCAGCCCAACCGGAAGATCGGGGCCGTGATCGTTAAAAACAAGCGCATCATGACGACGGGCTACAACGGCGCGCCGGCGGGCGTCAAAACCTGCGTGGAGCGCGGCGAGTGCCTCAGGCGCAAGCTGGACATTCCCTCCGGCACGCGCCAGGAGGTGTGCTACGCCATCCATGCCGAGCAGAACGCCATCATCCAGGCGGCCCGCCTGGGCGTTTCCATCGAAGGAGCGACGCTCTACTGCACCCATCAGCCCTGCGGCGTGTGCGCCAAGATGATCATCAACGCGGGCATTACCCGCGTGGTGTATCATGAAGGCTATCCGGACGAGTTTGCCCGCGAGCTTCTCGCCGAGGCCGGCGTCGCGCTGGAAAGGTATGAGGAATGAACGGATTTGGCAACAGACCCAACCCGGAACTGATGCGCGAGCGCATGGAAAAGCTGCGCCGCGTCCGGCAGGATCTGCGCGGCGTGGGCTGGACGATGCTGGCCGCCGAGCTGATCCATACGTGGTTCTCCGTCCTGGTAATGGGCGCGCTGATCGCGCAGCGCGTCGCGCCGCAGATCGATGGGGCGCTGACGGCGGAAGATCTCTTCCGGCGCGCCGCGGAGCTGGCATCGGGCATGCTGGGAACGGACTGGTATGCCAACGCCGTCGTCGTGATCACGATCGTGACGGCGGCGCTCGGCGTCATTCCGGCGGCGGTGTTCGGGCGTCGGCGCAGCCTGACGCTCCGGCCCGTACTGGGCCTGCGCGGCGTGCCGGCGAAGGATATTGCGCTGATTTATGTCGTCATGATGGGCGTCAACACGCTGGGCGCGCTGGGTGTGACGGCCACGGACGCGCTGTTCCGCGCGACCGGCTTCACGATCTACATCGACATCATGGTCGACGACACGGCGTTTTCATACTGGCTCATGACGATTTACGCGGCGCTGCTCGCGCCGCTGATCGAGGAGTATGTCTTTCGCGGCGTGTTGTTGGAGGGCCTCAGGAAATACGGCGAACGCTTCGCCGTCGTGTCCGCGGCGGTGATCTTCGGGCTGGCGCACGGCAACCTGATGCAGTTCCTGCCGGCCGTTCTGATCGGCTGGTTCCTGGGCTATGTGCGCATGAAGACCGGCTCGTGGGGCGTGTGCGTGCTGCTGCACGCGCTCAACAACGTCACCAGCCTCGCGCTGGACGGGCTGCTCGGGCTCGTTTCCGGCGAGACGATGTATACCGCGCTGAATATCCTTTACATGGCGGCGACGCTGGCCGCCGCGGCGTTTGTCTGGCAGCGCATGAAGAAGCGCTTCGGGGCGCTGGCCGAACCGCCGGAGCCGGTGGGTTTCTCGGCGTTTTTCAGCGCGCCTGCGCTGATCTATCTCTATCTTGTGTTTGAAACGATGATCACCAGCGTGACGCGGCTGGGCTGACCCAAGCATGCTTTTTGATTTTTCAGGAGACTGACTATGACGCGGAAAAAGAGGATTGCACTGATCGCCCTGGTCGCCGCTCTGGCTCTGGCGGCCGCTGCGGCGCTGGCCGCCGCGCTGTGGCCCAGGGCGTCCGTCGACGAAACGAAAAACCTGATCGTCAACGGCGGCTTTGAGGCGTCCGGCGGCGGCCTGCCGGACAACTGGGCCGTGGGCCGCTGGTATTGGGACGAGGGCGTGAGCTATCTCACGCTGTCGGACGACGCTTTTACGGGCGAGGCGTCGGTGTGCGTGGAAAACGTGGCGGAAAACGACGCGCGCTTCGAGCAGACCGTCGCTGTGGAGCCGAACGCCTATTACCGCATCAGCTGCATGGTCAAGGCGGAAGGCTGCGGAATGGAGCGCGCGGGCGCGGGCATCTCCATCGAGAACACGTTCGTTTCTTCCAAC
The DNA here is from genome assembly GCA_017620115.1 of Clostridia bacterium. GTDB lineage: Bacteria > Bacillota > Clostridia > Christensenellales > Aristaeellaceae > Firm-10. The sequence continues at coordinate 4,470 of JAFZRB010000353.1, forward strand.
TACGCTTACGATACCGCCGGGGAATGGACGCGCGTCGAGCTGTACGGCAGGACCGGCGCTTCGCAGAAGAGCCTTACGATCATGTGCCGCGTGGGCGGCTACAGCTCGCTCAACGTGGGCAAGGCGTGGTTCGACGACGTGGAGGTGGTGCGCCTTGCCGCGCTGCCGGGGGGCGTCGTCGAGAAGAGCTTGGCGACGAACGCGCCCAGCGGCTCGCAGGCGGGCGACGGGCAGGCGTCCAATTACGCCATGCCGGTCATGCTGGCCTCCGCGCTGTTCGCCGCGGCCGCGCTCGCGCTGACGCTGTGGGCGCGCCGGCATCCGTTCGACGGGAAGAAGAGCGCGGCGATTCTCGCGGCGGCGCTGGCCGTCGGCGTGGCGGCGCGCGTCGTTCTGGCCGTGGCCGTGCGCGGCTTTGAGGTGGACGTGAACTGCTTCGAGGGCTGGGCCGACCGCATGGCGCAGTTCGGCCCCTGGGGCTTTTATGGCGCGGGCTGGTGCGACTATCCGCCGGGATATATGCTGATCCTCTGGCCGTTTGGGCTGATCCGCGGCCTTTTCGGCATCGCGTATAATTCCCGTCTGCACTGGCTGCTGGTGAAGCTGCCGCCGATCGCCTGCGACGTGCTCACAGGGCTTTTCCTCGCGAAAATCAGCCGCGAAAAGCTGGGCGAGAGCGGCGCGGCCTGGCTGGGCGCGGCGTATCTGCTGAATCCCGCGGTGGTGTTCAACTCGGCGATATGGGGCCAGGTGGATTCCGTGCTCACGCTGTTGCTGCTGGTGTCGGTATACTGCGCGGCGCGGCGCGAATGGCGCTGGTCGCTCGCCGTTTTCGCGTTTGCGGCGCTCTGCAAGCCGCAGGCGCTGATGTTCGCCCCGCTGGGCGTGATGGCGCTGGCGTGTGAAATCGCATCGGCGGGCGAGGATCGGAAAAAGACGCTTATCGATATCGGCAGCGCGGTTCTGATCGCCGCGGGCGTGATGCTCGCCGTGGCGCTGCCGTTCTCGCTGGGCCAGGGCAGGGATCCCGTCACGTGGCTGTGGGCCAGATACACGGAATCGCTGGGCGAATACAACTACATCACCGTGAACGCCTGCAACCTGTATCAGCTGATGGGCATGAACTGGAAGGCGCTGGACGCCGCGGGCCCCTGGACGTATCTGGGATGGTTTACGTACCCCGCGGCCTTCGGCCTGGCCGTCTGGTTCCATATAAAGGGCGGAAACCGCAAAAACCTCTTCCTGCTGTGCGCCATGGCGCTCACGGTGATTTACGCCTTTGGCACCAAGATGCACGAGCGCTATCTGTATCCGGCGGTGGGCCTGCTGCTGGCGGCTTACGCCGTGGATCGCGACGCGCGCGAGCTGATATGCGCCATCGCGCTCTCCGCGTCGCTGTTCGCCAACGAGGCGCTGGTTCTCGGCGATACCTACCTTACCGATAGCCGCGCGGCGGCGGGGCTGGCCTCGTTCGTCAACGTGGAGGCCGCGCAGCTGCTGGGCTGGACGGCCTGGGATATCTGCGTGCGCGGACGCCGCGTGGAGCTGAAGGCCATGCTGGACGGCGTGTTCGAGCGCTCCGTGCCCGTCCGCGGGGATTCGGGGCTGCGCCTCACCCTGCGCGACTGGGCGATCATGCTCTCCGTCACGGCGGCTTACGCCGTGCTGGCTTTTGTGAACCTGGGCAGCACGAAGGCTCCGCAGACCGCGTGGACGAGCTCGGCATCGGGCGAGAGCGTGACGTTCGCGCTGGAGAGCAGGAGCGAGTTCCGCCTGACCTATTACGGCGGCATCTGCAATTCGAGCTTCACCGTGGCGTTCTCCGACGACGGCGTAACGTGGTCGGAGGAGGAGCTGGCCATGTACGACCAGGGCCAGATATTCCGCTGGATCTGGTTTACCCCGCAGGCGCGCGGCGACGACGGCAAGTTCGTCGCGCTGGATGAAGAAGGGCCCATGCGCACGGCGAAGTATGTCCGCGTTACAGCCGAGCAGACCGGCCTCGTGCTGCATGAGATCGCCTTCCTCGATCCGGACGGGAATCCGTTGCCCATAACCTCGGTGCATAGCGCGGGCGGCGGCGCTCGGGCGGGCGATCCCGCCCTGCTGTGCGACGAGCAGGATACTGTGCCGGCGTATCCGAGCTACTACAACAGCTCGTATTTCGACGAAATCTACCACGCGCGCACGGGCTACGAGTTCGCGCACGGTCTGAACCCCTACGAGACCACGCACCCGCCGCTGGGCAAGGTGCTCATCATGCTGGGCATAAAGATTTTCGGCATGACACCCTTCGGCTGGCGATTTATGGGCGCGCTGTTCGGCGTGCTCATGCTGCCGCTTATGTATCTGCTGGTGAAGCAGCTGCTCAAAAAGACCGAGTATGCGGCGCTGGGCATGGCGCTGCTGGCGCTGGATTCGATGCACTTCACGCAGACGCGCATCGCCACCATCGACACCTATGGCGTGTTCTTCATCCTGCTGATGTATCTGTTCATGTTCCGCTACTGCCAGATGAACTTCTACACCGACGGCCTGAAAAAGACGCTGATACCGCTGGGTCTCAGCGGTGTGGCCATGGGGCTGGGCATCGCCAGCAAGTGGATCTGCATCTACGCCGCCGTGGGCC
>JAFZRB010000043.1 GCA_017620115.1 Clostridia bacterium
ATTCTTCGGCAAAACCGCGCACGCCACATTGCCGCAGAGCGGCGTGGACGCGCTGGCCATGGCCGCCCGGTTCTACATGGATCTGCAGCTGGTGCTCACCCGCGAGCGCAATCCGCTTCGCGACGAATGCGTCATTTCGGTGGGCTCGCTGCATTCGGGAACCACCACCAACGTCGTGCCCGACTACGCCGAACTGAAGATATCCCTGCGCGCCTTCGACCCGGCTCTGGAGGAGCGGCTGGTGAACCGCATCCGCGCCCTGGCGGAGCACATCGCGCAGGACGCCGGCGGGCGGGCCGCGGTGACCGAAGAAGTAAAAGCGCCCACGCTGTACAACGATCCGGAGATGTGCGAGCGTCTGCTGGCGTCCGCGCGCAAGATCGTGGGGGAGGAGGGCATCCGGCCCGTGGCGCGGCGCATCAGCTCCGAGGACTTCGCCTTCTACGCGCAGAAAAAGCCCGCCGTTTTCTTCCGGCTGGGCATACGCAACGAAGAGGTCGGCTCCGTCGTGAGCGCGCACTGCAACAATTACATGATGGACGAGGCGGCGCTGCCCAACGGCGCGGCGGTGTTCGTCCAGTTCGCGCTGGATCAGAACCGCGAAGATTCATGAAAGAAGGCGGCGGCATGGGACGCATTAAAATCGGCTGGGCGAGCCGGGATATCACCACCGACAAGCCCATCCCCGTCAACGGGCAGGCGTATCTGCGGGTGTCGGAGGGCGTCATGGATCCGCTGACCACCACCGCTCTGGTTGTGGACGACGGGCGCGACTGCGCGATCTTCGTATCCATCGACACCGGCGGCATCCGCTGCGGGCTCCATGACGAGATACGGGAAAAGACCCGCGCGCTCAGGCCGGAGATTCCGGTGGAAAAGATCATCACGAACGCCACGCATACGCACACCGGCGCCAGCCATTTCTATTCTACCTTCAACACCTGGGCCAGCGAGGCGGAGGAGGATCACGTGCCCCTCTCCGACAAATACGAAATCGCGTCCAGCGACGAATACCGCCACTGGCTGTCCGGGCAGATCGCGGAAATGGTCGCCGAGGCGTGGGACAAGCGCTCGGAAGGCGGCGTCGCCTATGGCTACGGCTACGCGGTGGTGGCGCACAGCCGGCGCGTGTGCTATTTCGACGACGTTTCGGCGCGCGAAGGCGCGGACAAGACGAACACCTTCGCCGTCAACGGCCATTCGGTCATGTACGGCAACACCAACGACGATATGTTCTCCCATTACGAGGCGGGCGCGGATCACTTCGTCAACCTCATGTTCACCTTCGACGCGAAGGACCGCCTCACCGGCGCCATCGTCAACGTGCCGTGTCCGTCGCAGAACTCGGAGCACGAATGGAAGCTTTCCGCCGACTACTGGCACGACGTGCGCGTGGCCATCCGCGCGAAGTACGGCGACATCTTCATCCTGCCTCAGTGCGCCGCCGCCGGCGACCTCTCGCCGCGGCTGCTGCACTACAAAAAGGCGCAGGAGCGCCGCTTCCGCCTGAAATACGGCATGGACGCCGCGGACGCCAGCCACACCGAACTGAACGCCCGCCGGGACATCGCCGAGCGCGTCGCCGCCGCCTTTGACGAGGTGTACGCCTGGGCCCGCAAGGACATCCGCAGGGAAATGCCCGTCTCCCATCGGGTGAGCACCATCCGCATCGCCCGCCATCTGGTGACCGAGGAGGAGCGGGCGGCGGCGGAAGAAGGCCTGGCCGCCAGCCGACGGCAGTCTTTCGTTATTTCGGACGATCCCAAACATGATTTCGTGACCAACACCATCATCGTATCCAACCGCAAGCGCTTCCTCACGGTGCTCCGGAATTATGAGGCGCAGAAGACGGAAAAGACCATGCCCATGGAGCTGCACGTTCTGCGCATAGGCGATATCGCCTTCGCGAGCAACCGGTTCGAGCTGTACATGGATTACCAGCATCGCATCCAGAGCCGCAGCCCCTTCGAGCAGACCTTCATCATCCAGCTCGCCGGCCAGCCCGGCGAAGAGGGCGGGACGTACCTGCCCACCGAGCGGGGATACTGGGGCAAGGGCTACAGCGCCATCGTGTACTCCATGACCGCCTCTCCCGAGGGCGGGCAGCAGATCGTGGAGGAAACGGTCAGACAGCTCAAAGAACTATCTGAGGAGGGTGAAAAGCATGAGTAATATCAGAATTGGCTGGGCCATGCGCGATGTCAGCACCAATGGCCCCATTCCGATTGTCGGGCAGGCGCACCTGCGCGTTTCCAAAGGCATACTCGACCCCGTGACAGTCACGTCCCTCGTCATTGACGGCGGTGACGACTGCGCCGTCTTTGTGTCGATCGACTGCGAGGGCATCTATGCCCATTTGGTCGACATCGTTCGCGAGAAGACCCATGCGCTGTGTCCGGAAATCGCGCCGGAGAAGATCCTGCTCAACGCGACGCACTCGCACACCGGTCCCGGGCACTTCAACTACTATGAGTCCGCCAGCGATGCGCCGGAGGATTATATGCCCCGCACCGACGCCTATCCGATCGATTCAAGCGACGAATACAAGGCGTGGCTGTCCGATCAGATCGCTGCGATGATCGCCGAGGCGTGGGACAAGCGCGGCGAAGGCGGCATTGCCTACGGCTATGGCTACGCGGTTGTCGGCCACAGCCGCCGGGTGTGCTATTTTGACGATGTTTCCCTGCGCGCCGACGCCGACAAGACCAACACCTACGCCGTCAATGGCCACGCCGTGATGTATGGCAACACCAATGACGATCAGTTTTCCCACTATGAGGCCGGCGCGGATCACTTCATCAACATTCTGTACACCTTTGACGGCGCGGGGAAGCTGACGGGCGCCATCGTCAACGTGCCCTGTCCGTCGCAAAATTCCGAGGGCGAGTGGATGCTTTCCGCCGATTACTGGAACGACGTCCGCGAGCTGATCAAAGCGAAATACGGCGATATCTTCATTTTGCCGCAGTGCGCCGCCGCAGGCGACCTTGCGCCGCGCATCCTGCACTACAAAAAGGCGCAGGAGCGGCGCTTCCGCCTGAAATACGGTGACAGCCACGCCAGACAAAACGCCAACCTGACCGAGCTCAACGCCCGCAAGGACATCGCCGAGCGCATCGCGGCCGCCTTTGACGAGGTGCTGGGCTGGGCGAAGAAGGACATCCGCACCGAGGCGAAGGTGATCCATCAGGTGAGCGTCGTGCCGCTGTCCAAGTACGTCATCACCGAGGAAGACAGGGCCGCCGCGGAGGAAGGCCTGGCGCTGACGCGCGCGCAGCAGTTTGTTTCCACCGACGATCCGGAAAAGGATATGATTTACAATTCCAAAGTCGTTTCCAACCGCAAGCGCTACCTGAGCGTGCTCAAGCGCTATGAGGCGCAGAAGACGCAGCCCAAATTCAACATGGAGATGCACGTGATCCGCGTTGGCGACATCGCCTTTGCCACCAACGGATTTGAGCTGTACATGGACTACCAGCATCGCATTCAGGCGCGCAGTCCGTTTGAACAGACGTTCATCGTCCAGCTTTGCGGCCAGCCCGGCACGCTCGGATCGAGCTACCTGTGCACGCAGCGCGCGCTGGAGGGGCGCGGCTACAGCGCCATCGTCTATTCGATCGTCGTTTCGCCCGAGGGCGGGCAGGAGCTGGTCAACGAGACCGTCCGCCAGCTCAGGGAACTGCACGGAGATAACTGACACTTCATATTTTAAGGAGGAGAATGCCATGAGCAAGCTGAAAATTGGCTGGGCAAGCCGCGATGTTTCCACCGACAAACCGATCCCGATCAACGGGCAGGCGCACATCCGTATTTCCGAGGGCATCATCGACCCGATCACGTCTACGGCGCTGGTTCTTGACGATGGCGGCGACTGCGCCATTTTCGTATCGCTGGATATGGTCAGCATCCGCTGCGGCCTCGTGGACGAGGTGCGCGCGAAGACGAAGGCGCTGCGCCCGGAGATCCCGGCGGAGAAGATCCTGATGAACGCCACCCACGCGCATACCGGCGCGAGCCATTATACCGACAAGGCGAACCTGCTCGAGGGCAGCGATCCCGGCGACAGGGTGCCCCTTTCCGACAAGTACCCGATCGCCTCCGGCGACGAGCACCGCGCCTGGCTGTCCACCGTCATGGCGGAAATGATCGCCGAAGCCTGGGACAAGCGCGCCGAGGGCGGCATCGCCTATGGCTACGGCTACGCGGTCGTGGGCCACAGCCGCCGCGTGTGCTATTTCGACGACACCTCCAAGCGCGGCAACGCCGACAAGACCAACACCTATGCCGTC
>JAFZRB010000354.1 GCA_017620115.1 Clostridia bacterium
AGGCGTATTCGATATCCATGTCCGCCAGCACATAGAGGATCATGGGCGTGGAAAGAAAACCCGTGCCCAGCCGCCAGCCGTAATGATCCAGCGCCTGAATCAGCCGATTTTTCGCGAACTCCGCCTGCTTCTCGTTCAGCAGGTTCATGTACAGCGGGCGCACCAGCTTGGCCTGACGGTCGGTATCCAGGGAGAATCTCTCTGTGGAGACCATCTCCTGATATGCCCGCTTCGCGCCTTCCGAGTATTCCCGGAGCATGGGAACAGGCTCGGTTTTCCCGAGGACTTTGCAGATTTCCGCCATGACGCCCAGCACCCAGGCGGTGTAGGCGGTGGATTCCTCGGGATGCGGTTCGGCGAAATCCGTCCACACAAAGGCTTTCACATCCTGCGGCTCCGCCCATTCGCCGTAGGACTGGCCGGCGTTCACCGCGTACCGGCGGTTCCTGCGGGAGATACCCAGAGGCTTTGAATAGACGCCGCCCCACCTGCCGCAGCGGGAGATCATGAACCGGGCGTAACGCAGCATGGCGTCGTAATTGTCCTCCAGGATGCGCTTATCGCCATACTTTTTGTAAAAGCGCCAGGGCATCAGGATGCCCACGTCCGCCCAGCCCACAGAGCCGTTCATCACCCACATGAACCAGTCCTCGTTGGCATAGGGCGCGATCTGCGGCAGTTTGCCGTTCTTCCACTGCCGGTCGAACACGTCCCGGAGGTGTTTCCGGGCGAAGGCGGCGTAATCCGCCAGGTAGCTGGCCGTGCCGAAGAACACCTGGCTGTCTCCCGTCCAGCCCATGCGCTCCCGCGTGGGGCAGTCGGAGGGAATGTCGACGGAATTGGATTTCAGCGACCATTCCGTGGCCCTGTAAAAACGATTCACCAGCGGATTGGAGCATTCAAAGGAGGATGTGAACGGGAAATCCGAGTACAGGGCGATCTGGGTAAAATCCTCCGGCTCAAAGGGAATATCCGTTTCGATCAGGGCGTACTGGAAGCCGCCGTAGAAGAATTTGGGCTTGTATTCGTTGATCCCCTCGCGGCAGGTGAATGTGAATTCCTGCAGGGGCGAGGCTTTCCCGCGCGTGACGCACTGGATGTTCTTCTGGGTGAATTCTCCCCTGTCGTCCAGCATTTCGCCCAGGCGGATGTGAATCTTCTGCCCCTTGTGGGCATTCAGCCGGAAAGCCAGGTATCCGCACAGGTTCTGGGGAAACTTCAGCACGGTCTTTCCGCCGGGCGTGATGATTTTTTCGACAGGTTTGAAGCGCTCGTGCTCCGTCACAAACACGTTGTTGGAAGCCGTGAGAGACGCGGTGAAGGCGCATTCCTTCGCAGTGCCGGAATAACTGGGCTCCCGGCTGGCGTCCACGATCTCTCCGTCTTCGTTGTCGGCGAAGCGGATGGGGCCGTCGTTTGACCACTGCCAGCTGTCGTCTGTGGCGATGGTTTGCGTCCGTCCGTCTGCTGCGGTGATCTCCAGCTGGGCGATGAGCCGGGTGACTGTGCCGTAGGTGCAGGTGCGGCCTTTGGCTCCGCTGGAACCGCGATACCAGCCGTCCGCCAGCTCCGCCGTGAGGACGTTTTCGCCGGGGTGAATCAGCGCCGTCACGTCATAGGTCTGGTACTGGACGCGCTTGCGGTAATCCGTGGAGCCGGGAGCGAGTATGAAATCCCCCACGCGGACGCCGTTGACACGCGCCTCGTACACGCCGCAGGCGGAGATGTACAGACGGGCTTTCTTCACGTCAGGAGCGGTGAATGCCTTACGGAAGCAGTCCACGGGATACCGCTCTCTCTTTTTCGGCCTGTAGTCTCCGGTGATCCACTTGGCTTTCCAATCCGAAATGCCCGTTTCAAAGAAGGCTTCGCGCCACTCGCCGGGGATGTCGTTCTCATCCCACAGGCGGATCTTCCATGTCACCCGTTCCCGGTCGACCAGTGTTTCGGGATAGTCGGCGCGCATGGAGGAGGAAGCGACCTTGCCGCTGTCCCATTTCTCCGTGACGATCTGCCAGGCGGTCTGCTTCACGCCGCCCTCGCAGTTCCACATGAGGCGCGGATGGCGGATATCGATGCCCAGCGGGTTTTCCAGATATTCGCATCTCAGCCGGATCGCTCTCATCGCGCGGCTCCTCCCTCGTGTCTGGCTTTGATCTCAGCCTGCTCCTTAGCGATGTTCTTTTCCACGTTGATAAACCGGAGGATGACCGCCAGGATCACGCCGGTAAAGACTTCGAGCCCAACGAAGGCGAAGGAAATCACCCAGTTGACGCTGCCGGGCTGCCGCAGAGCGACGGTCAGGGTGCCGTCCAGCGCGGGCCTGACCGCATCCAGCGCGATCTGGGAAGCCCAGCCGTTCGCTGCCAGCGTGGACGCGGCCTCCGCAGCGCTTCCGGCCGTAAAGGGGGCGAGATAGCCGGCCCTGGCCAGCATCCAGTTGAATACGCCGGTCATGATGCCCACCATGGCCACCGCGATGATATTGTAGATGCTCATGGCC
>JAFZRB010000355.1 GCA_017620115.1 Clostridia bacterium
CTCATCGAGGATGGCAAGACCTGGGATCTCATCAGCCGCATGACCGAAAAGCCTCATGAAAAGCTGTTCGACATTCTGGACGGCGTGATCTATCTCCTGCAGCTTCTCGTTGGCCTCGTGGGCGTGCTCATCCTGGTGGCGTCGCACGTGTGGTGGGCGGCCGCGCTCATCGCGGCTTTCACCGCGCCGGCGATGGCCGTCTCCCTCAGGCTGGGCGGCAAAACCTACGAGGAGAAGGCCAGGGTCGAACGCGACAAGCGGCGCTTTAACGAACTCAAACGCATGGATCTGAGCCGCGAATGCGCCGAGGAGCGCGCGCTGTTCGGCTACGGCGACGCCGTGGCGGATCAGCTCGAGAACGAGATTGAGCCAGCCTACGCGAATTACTTCAAATTCAGCCGCCGCAGCCAGACCACCTCCGGCCTGATGAGCGGCGTGTTCGCGCTGGTGATGATCGGCTCGGCGGCGGTGCTGGCCGTGCCCGCCATGCGCGGGGTCATTTCGATCGGCACCATGATCGCCGTGGTGCGCGAGGTGCTCGGCATGACCCAGCGCATGGGCGGCCTCAATTACTGCATGCGCTGCATCGGCGAGGGCAGGGAATACGCCAAAGACCTTACGAAGTTTTCCGGCCTGCCCGAGCGGGAAGGCGCGCTGGAGCCGCCCGCCGAGCCGCCGCTGCCCTTCGAGTCGTTGGAATTTAAGCATGTGTCCTTCGCCTATCCCGGCACGGACAGGAAGATTCTGGACGATTTTTCCCTCGTTCTGGAGAAGGGCGGGCACTACGCCTTCGTGGGCGTGAACGGCGCGGGCAAGACCACCATGATCAAGCTCATCACCGGGCTGTACGATAACTTCGGGGGCGAGATTCTGCTCAACGGGAAGGATATTCGCTCGTATACCCCCGCGCGGCTCAAATCGCTGGTCGCGCCGGTGTTTCAGGATTTCGCCCGCTATCAGGTGCCCATGCGGGATTCCATCGCGCTGGGCTTTCCCGAACGGGAGAAGAAGCTGGACGAGGTCATTCATGCCGCGGGCCTTGAGGAAGCCGCCCAAAGCCTGCCGAAGGGCCTCGATACGCCGCTGGGTAAAATCTATGAGGGCGGGCAGGACTTGTCCGGCGGGCAGTGGCAGCGGCTGGCCATCGCGCGGGCGCTGGTGAGCGGCGCGCCGCTGCGCGTCCTGGACGAACCCACCGCCGCGCTCGACCCCGTCGCCGAGAGCGAGTTCTACCGGCATTTCGGCGAGCTGAGCCGGGGCGTGACCACCATCTTCATCAGCCACCGGCTGGGTTCCACCACGCTGGCGGATAAAATCTTCGTGATCGACGGCGGCCGCGTGGCCGAGGAAGGCACGCAGGCAGAGCTGCTGGAAAAGCAGGGTCTCTACGCGGAGATGTTTGAGGCGCAAAGGAGCTGGTATCAGTGAGCGAAAAGAATAAGCCGGCGAAGGCGCTTCCCACGCTCCGGCGCTGCCTGGCGCTGAACGTGCGGCTGAGGATGAAGCGAAGCCGGTCGAAGGCGCTCGTCACGCTGATCGTGTTCATGCTGCCGGGCACGCTCGAGGCGCTCGCCGTGCCCGCGCTGGAGCGCTTCATCGAGGGCGTGGCGCAGGCCGCGCAGCGGCTGGCGTTTGGACCGGTCGTGCTGCCCGCCCTCGTGATGGCCGCGGTTCACGTGTGCGTGTATGCCTCGCAGCACCTGTGTTACTACTGGCGGGACGTCTATACCGAGCGCCTCAACGCCGATCTGAGCGCCGCGCTCATGCGGAGCGTGGCGAGGAAGGAGCCGGTGTGCTTCGAAAACACCGGTCGGCTGGATGCCCTGGAAAAAGCGCAGGAAGGCGTGACGGCGCTGAACGACGTGTGCTCGCTGATCTTTGAGGACGGCGCCTGGTCGCTCATGAACCTCGCGGCGCTGACAATCTGGCTTGCGCTGAGGAACGCGCTGCTGGCCTGCCTGCTGCCGCTCACGTGCCTGCCCATGATCGCCTCGCAGCTGCTTTTGCAGAAGTTCAGCTTCGACGTTAAGGAAAAGCAGGCCCCGATCAGCCGCGCCACCGCCTACTGCGAGCAGGCCATGACCAGCCGCGAGATGTTCAAGGAGACCCGCGTGCTGGGCGCGTTCGGCTATTTCCACGCGCGCTACCGGCGGCATCTGAAGGAGTACGCGAGGCTCAACCGCGGACTGATGCTGAAGAGCACGGGCGTGTCGCTGGCGGCCAACCTCGTCTCCCTCACCGGTTTTGTGGGGATGCTCGTTCTGATGCTGTTTGAACTGCGCGCGGGCCGCATCGAAACCGCGGCGTTTGCCGCGCTGTTCGCGGGCCTGTTGGGCATATATCAGAGCATCTGCGTGTTCTTCATGGGCTTCGGCGAGATGATCGCCACGAACCTGCCGCAGGCGGGCAACCTGTTCAAGGTGCTCGACATGCCCGAACGCGAGGGCGAAGCCGGCGAGGCGGACGGCGGGAAGGGCGTGACGCTCGAAAACGTGCGCTTCCGCTATCCCGGCGCGGAGAACGAGGCCGTGCGGGGCGTGTCGCTGGACATAAAGCCCGGCGAAACCGTGGCCGTCGTGGGGGAGAACGGCGCGGGCAAAACCACGCTGGTGCGTCTCATGACCGGGCTGTATCTGCCGGATTCCGGCGCTGTGCGCATCGGCGGGAAGGATACGCGAAAGATCGACCTGCCGTCCGCGGTGAAGCGCAGCTCCGCCGTGTTCCAGAAATACGCCCAGTACAAGCTGACCCTGGGCGAGAACGTGCGCGCCTCCGACATGGCGGGCGACGCGCGCTCCGCCGCCGCGCCGCTTCGGGACGCCGGGCTTCCGGCCGATTCCGCGTGCTTCCCGGAAGGCGAAAAGACCATGCTCTCCCGCGAGTTCGACGGAGTCGATCTATCCGGCGGGCAGTGGCAGCGCGTGGCCATCGCCAGGGGACTGTATCGGGCGCACGGGCTGATCGTGCTGGACGAACCCACGGCGGCCATCGATCCGCTGGAGGAGACACGGGTGTATCAGAAATTCGCCGCGCTGTCGAAAAACAGCACGGCGGTGATCGTGACCCATCGCATGGGCTCGGCGCGCATCGCGGACCGCATCGTGGTGATGAAGGATGGCGCGATCGACGACATCGGCACGCACGACGAGCTCATGGCGCGCGGCGGCGTTTATGCGGACATGGTGGCGGCTCAGGCCGAATGGTACGCCCAGGCAGCCCCCGCCATGGGCGGCTGATCCGCAGCGCCCCGTCCCCGCGGCGCTTCCGTGGCAGTATTTCAGGTTTGGGACAATAAAGAGAGCGGTACAGGCAGCGCATGCGCCTGTGCGGGGATAACGCACGGTTTGCCATTCCGGCCCGGATATGCTATACTGACCTCATCTTCACCGAAGGGAGCCGCTCCGCCCATGCGCGAAATCTCCTACACCGCCCGGCCCGAGGACGACGGCCGTCTGCTCAAGCGCGTCGCGCGCGGCGGCATCGGGCTGTCGCATCACCTGTTCACCTCGCTCAAGCAAAAGAACGCCGTGCTGCTCGACGGCGTTCCCGCCCACGCCAACGCCGTCGTGCGCGCGGGGCAGCGCGTGTCCGTGCTCATCGGGGACGAGGCCGCGCTCGCGCCCGTGCCCGTCGACCTGCCTGTGAACGTCGTGTACGAGGACGACGACATCATCGTCGTCGACAAGGACGCGCCGCTCTCCTGCATGGCCGGCCTCGAGAAGCCCAACGACTCGCTGGAGAGCCGCATGCTGTGGCGCTACCGCGGGGAAAACTATGTGTTCCGCCCCGTCAACCGGCTGGACAAGGGAACCAGCGGGCTCATGGCCGTCGCCCGGCACGCCCACGCCCAGCAGATCATGCAGCGGCTGCTTCATACCGGCGATTACGTGCGCGAATACCTGGCTCTGGTGGAGGGGGAGCCGTCGCCGGCGTCGGGCGTCATCGACGCGCCCATCGGCAAGGCGGACGGCGCGACCGTGCGCCGCGAGGTGCGGCCGGACGGCAAGCCCGCCGTAACGCGCTATGAGACCGTCGCGGCGGGCGGGGGTTACGCGCTGCTGCGCGTGCGGCTCGAGACCGGGCGCACGCACCAGATCCGCGTGCATCTGTCCAGCCGCGGATGGCCTGTCGCCGGGGATTTCCTCTACGGCCGCGAGGATATCCGCATGCCCGGGCGGTTCGCGCTGCATTCGGCGTATCTCGCGCTGCGTCACCCGGTCACGGGAGAAGCCCTGCGCTTCCGGAGCGACGCGCCGGCGGTATTCGGGGAAATCATGGCGGAGGGAACTGCGTCCGCGCGGCCCTGAACCGGAGCGGCGTCGGCCGTATGCATAAAACGAGCAAAAATAACGAAAAATGCGCGTAAAAATACACACGCCGGGCTTGACATCCGAGTGTTAAAAAAGTATAGTATGTGCTATTGATACAACCATATACATTGTATATGGCCGTGTCGAAAAACAGTTGGGAGGAATGTGTTTATGAAGTCTATGAAGACAATCGTCGCCATGATCCTCGCCCTTGCCATGCTGATGGGCGTGGCGTCCACCGCGCTGGCGGATGAGAACACCATCAAAATCGCGGTCATCGGCCCGTTCACCGGCCCCGCCGCCATTTACGGCAACGCCTGCAAGTACGGCGCCCAGGTCGCCGCGAACGAGATCAACGCTCAGGGCGGCCTGCAGATCGAGCTGCTGCCCGAGGACGACGAGCACGACGCCGAGAAGTCCGTCAACGCCTACAACACCGTGCTGGACAACGGCGCTCAAATGATCGCCGGCACCACCACCACCAAGCCTTGCCTGGCCGTGAGCGCTCAGGCCTACGAGGATCGCGTGTTCATGCTGACCCCCTCCGCCTCCTCCAATCTGGTGCCCGAGGGCAAGGACAACATGTACCAGGTCTGCTTCGAGGATCCCGCGATGGGCATCTTCTCCGCGCAGATCATCTTCGACAACAAGCTGGGCACCAAGGCCGCCGTGATCTACAACAACGCCGACGACTACTCCACCGGCATCTACCAGAACTTTAAGGCCAAGAGCGCCGAGCTGGGCCTGGAGATCGTCTCCGAGACCACCTTCACCGACGACACCACCGACTTCTCCGTCCAGGTGACCGCCGCGAAGGACGCCGGTGCCGACCTGGTGTTCCTGCCCATCTACTACACGCCTGCTTCCATGATCCTGCGCGCCGCGAAGGATATCGGCTACGCGCCTGTGTTCTTTGGCGTGGACGGCATGGACGGCATCCTGGC
>JAFZRB010000356.1 GCA_017620115.1 Clostridia bacterium
CCTACATACAATGGCCGGAAAAGCGAGGGCACCTGCATCCAGTTCTCCGTCTTACCGCCCATTGCGACGATGGCTTTGTTCACGATGCCGTAATCGCGGTTGGTGAAGCAGGTGAGCATGCCAACCAGAACCACCGTGGAGAGGAAGTGCGGGATGTAGGTGACGTTCTGGACGAACTTCTGGAAGCCTTTATTGCGCACCTCGTTCAGCAGCAGCGCCAGCAGGATCGGCAGCGGGAAGCCAAACAGCAGCGATGAGAAGCTCAGTATGAAGGTGTTCGTGATTGTTCTGGCAAAGTAAGGCGACTGGTAGTACTTCATGAACCACTTGTACCACGGGTCAACCCAGGGACTGCCGAGAATGCCCTTCATGGCGCTGTACTTCTTGAAGGCCAGCACCACGCCGTACATGGGCAGATAGCAGAACAGAACATACCACAGCAACGGCAGAAACAGCATCACGTAGAACTGCCAGTTCTTGTTGATGCGGCGCTGCCGGATCCAGTGCATCAGGCCCTTGCGCTTCGGCGCGCCGACGGCTTGAAGAGTGCGGTCGCTCATTGAACTCATTCCTTTCAGCATAACACGTGATAACGCCGTATTCTGCCATTTTTTCTCGCAATTCCGCCACATTTGATGCTGTCAATTATACACGCCAGCCGTCAAAAAGTCAATAGAGAATTAACAACCGGCGCGACGTTATTTGCACAAACCGCAGTTTCAGGGGAAGCATGCGGCGCTTCTTTCCCCTTATTGATCGAGAGTCACGCAGAACAGCGAGTTGACCGGCCGCACCATGCCGGGCAGGCTGTCGAAGGAGGAAGAGGGCCAGCTGTATTCGACGAACCGCCGGCCGATGGCGAAGCCCAAAACGGCCGAGCCGCCGCCGTCCACGTTCATGAGGTCGTCGACGTCCGGCGCGAGTTTGCGCGCGATCTCGCACATCTCAACGTAGTCCGCGCCCGCCGAGAGACTCGAGCGTCCGGAGAACACCAGGATCAGCAGCGCGCCCGCGCGGGTCCTGCCGATGGCGGTGCGCGGATGGCGCGCCAGCGCGGCGATGTCGCTCTCCTGGGTCTGAGCGGACAGCGGCGACGCCCAGCCCTCCTCCGCCAGCTTCTCGGAAGCGTCCGCGCCGCGCCTGAATACGCTCTCGCCGTTCCGGATGAGCGTCAGGCCGCCGCCGTAAGCCCATTGCATACCCCGCCATGTCTCCGGCGCGATCTCCTCGGGGTTCTGTAGGCGCACCGCCAGGCGGGGCGCTTCCGACCAGGCGAAATAGCCTTTTTCAGAAGGCGTAAAGCCGCACGCGCGGGCCAGCGCCAGGCCGCGTTCGCGGCTAAGCGACAGCACCACACCGGTGCCCGGCAGCAGCACGTCGCCGTCGCGCGCGCAGGTGAGCTCGGTCTGATTGATGACAAAGTTCACGCGCCCTTCGCCCACGCTCTTCACATATTCGAAACGGTTTGCGCTCGCGTCCGCACAGCTGAGGCAGGGCGTGTAAACCGCCACATCGCCCGCATCGGCGGGATCGACGTCCGCCTCCGTCCACTCGACGGCCTGCCCGTTCACCGCGCACGAACCGCCGCGCAGCCTGAAATGGAAGAACACGAACCGGCCCTCTCCCGTGAGTCCCATGCACGCCTTGCGGTAGAGGGGGAAGGTCTCCGTGCGCTTTCCGTCCGCGTCGTGGTACAGCATGTAGTCCAGGTGCCCGCCGCGCATGGCGCTCTGTTCCTGCGGGCGCGCGGCGCGCAGCCGGTTGTAGAGCTCAGCGAGCCGGGGCGTGAGGAAAAACAGATAATTTGATATGATCTGCGCCTGCGGGACGTCCTTCTCTCCCCGCAGCAGCGCGCGCGGCGGGATCGGCTGCCCGGCGGACAGCCGCACGCTGGCGCCGGAGGCCCGATCCGCCAGAACGCCGTGCACCAGGATGCCCCGCGCTTCTCCAATCGCGTCCCAGGGCACGGGTTTTTGCGTGAACGTGTCCAGCTCGAACCAGCCGTTCAGGCTGCGCACGCCGGGTAGGGCGTTCAGCAAGGCTTCTATGGCCCTGTCGCGGCGGCTGCAGAAGTCGGCGTACCAGCCGCCGCTGCCGGGCGGACAGTCCGGCAGGACGATCCCCTCGGGAAGACCGGAGTCTGTTTCGTCGTACACGGAGAAAAACATCTCCGGCCAGCGGGCGTAGAGCGTCCGCGCGTCCATGTCGTACACGCCTTCGCCATGCGTCGCGCACAGCTGCGCGAACTGACGGAAGGAAGCTAGTGTGCGCCGCGCCATGGGCACGAAGGGCACGATATCGAACCCCGCCGGCACATACACCGCGCACAGTCCGCGCTTCATGAATTGTCCCATCAGCGCGCGCGCCGTAAACGATTCGGGCGCGCACGTCACCAGAGCCGGAAGCGACATTCCCCGGCAGAAGAGCAGGCCGGTCTCGCCGTACCAGAAAAGGCACGCGTTTCCGCCGCGGACGGATTCGGTCAGCGCCTCGTCGCCGTCGATCACGCCTTCATCGGACAGGGCAGCCGGATCTGCGCCGGCGGCGATCTCCGCCATGACGGCGCGGCTGGGCAGCAGCGTACCGTCCTCGCCCGCGTGCGCCGCATAGACGGACTTGCCCAGCGCACGCGCCTTCTCCATATCGGAGCGCATCA
>JAFZRB010000044.1 GCA_017620115.1 Clostridia bacterium
CGAATATACGCTGGCCGATCCGCATGTGTGCGCCGTGTGCGGCGCGCGATCCGAGCACGATTATTCGGGCGCCGATCCGCACGTGTGCGTGATCTGCGGCGAGCGCACGGAGCACGACTACTCGGGGGAGAACCCGCACGAATGCACGATCTGCGGCGCGCTGACGGAGCACGATTACTCGGGCGAGGATCCGCACGAGTGCGTGATCTGCGGCGAAAAGACGGAACACGACTTCTCCGGGGAGGATCCGCACCGCTGCGTGGTGTGCGGCCAGCGCAGCGATCACGAATGGGAACGGCTCACCTTGGAGGACGGCGGGCTGTATCAGCCCACCACGACGACCTATCAGTGCGCCATCTGCGGCGTCGTGATCGAAAAGACGAGCGAACCGCAGGGCAATCCGATCGACACGGACACCGCGGAGCTGGCCATTTCCGACGAAGACGGCTATCTGATCCTCACGGAGGAGACTGCCGGGCAGCTTTTGCTGGCCGGCCGGGGCATGACGTTCACGCTCGCGCTCGACGACCCCGCGCTGTACTTCGCCGCGCCGGTCTCCGGCAGCGTGCTGGACGCCATCGGCCTGAGCGCGGAGAACGGCCTGGAGGGCCTGAACGTTTTCCTGGCCGATGCGCGGCTTCTGGAGGACGGCAGCCTGCGCCTCACGCTCATCGCCACCGAAGCGCGCATGAACCAGCCCCTGTCGGGTGAAGCGGGCCGCGTTCGCCTGTCGCTGCCCGTGGCCGGGCTTGAGACGGGCGGTATGGCCTCCGTCCGCTGCGTGTGCGGCGGGACCATCGTGGCCGTGAGCATCGGCGCGCCGGAGGAGGAAAGCGGCGTGCCGGAGAGCGGCGATGAGAGCCTCGAGCAGTCCGGCGTCGGCCTGACCGACTACCGCATCGCGCGCGACTGGGTGCGGATGGCCGCCGACGGCCGCGTCTGGCGCGTGCGGCTGGGCAGCTTCACCTACAATCCTGCAGACGGCGGCAACCCCGAAACCCGCCTTCTGCGCCCGCTCATTCTGGACGGGCGGCTCACATTCGCCGAATAATTGTAATAATTATATTGTAAAACCGCGGCGCGCGTCCGGACGATGACGGATGCGCGCCGCGGTTTGTTTTTTTGTTCCGCGTTATCCGACGACCTGGCCGTTCACGACCTGGAACGTCGCGCCGTCGTATTCGACGGGGCCCGTGTAACCCGCCGCCAGTTTGCCGCCGACGAGGTAGAACCAGGCGCCGTCGTACAGCGCCAGGCCGGTGTACTGCGTCTGCACCTGGCCGCTCGCCAGGTAGTACCACTCGCCGTCCGCGCCCTGGACGCCCGCATTCTGCCACAGGCCGTTCACGTCGTAGCGGATGCGGCCCTCGCTCACGAGGAACCGGCTGCCGTCGTAGTCGATCAGGCCGTTGCGGTTCAGGTCCATGCCGCCTTCGGTGACGTAGAACCACGCGCCGTCGTACAGCACGAGACCGGTGTACTGCGTCTGCACCTGCCCCTGCGAGGCGTACAGCCAGTTGCCGTCCACCAGCACCAGGCCGTTGGCGTTGGTCTGGAGCACGCCGTCGGCGACGACGAACGCCGCGTTGTCGAAGATCACGAGGCCGGTGATGTGCGACAGCTCGCCGTTCTCGTCGTAGCAGCGCCACAGGCCGTCGTCGTCCTGCCTGAGGCCGCCGCTGGTATGCTCGGGTTCGGGCTCAGGCTGGTTTGCCGGTTCGCCGGTAAACGCGCCGCTCACGGGAACTTCGCCGCCGCTGACGAAGAAATGATAGCCCTTCGCGTCGTCGATGTCTATCCAGAAGGAAACGGCCGTCGTGTCGGAGGGCAGATCGGCGGGGATCGTGAACGAAGCGCTGCCGGAGGCGGCGCTCAGCGGCGTCTCCTCAAAGGTAAAGCCGGTCGAGCCCTGCCAGGCGATCCAGTCGCCCTGTATCCTTTCATACGGCGTGAAGCCGCCGCTGAATTCATACTGGCATGTCACGGTGTCGCCGATCGTGGCCTGTTCCACATTGTAGGTGAAGCTGGATTCGGGCTCCGGATAGGCTTCGCCGCTCACGGGCACGATGCCGTTTCCCTGCGTGTAGCTCAGCAGGTCGACGCCCTCGATCACGAACTGGACATAGCCCTTCGCCTCCGGGACGGCGCTTGTGCTGCCGGTCTGGGCAGACAGCTGGACGTCTGTTTCGAGATAGCGCATGTTGCCGTAGTGCGTGTGATAATCCGGGTCGTACTCGTCGTCGTCGCCCAGCGCGACGCGCCACCATGCCCAGAGCTCGTCGGGATCCGCGCCGGTGATGACGTAGTTCGCCGTGACCGTTTCGCCGACGGCGGCCGTCGTCCTGTCGTAGGTGATCGTCGCCGTGGAGCTGTCCGCCAGCGCCGCGCCGCACAGCAGCGCCAGGGCCAGCAGCACGCAGGCCAGTTTCTTCATTCGTAATCCCTTCTTTCCGTATAATGGTTAATCCGCTTTTCATTCTATCATATGCTGTTTATGGTTGCGTGTCGTATGTATTACAAAAGCTTGGAATATAAGGCGGCTTCATTCGTCGCCGTCCTCGTTGTCCGGCCCGTCGTCTTCACGCCGACCCAGCAGCCCGCCGGTCAGCTCGCTCGCGCCGCCGGAGAGCTTCGCGCCGAGGTTTTTCAGTGTGCCGGTGGAAATGAGCGCGTAGATCAGGCCGCCCAGCGCCGCCGCCACGGCCAGCCAGAGCAGGCTCCGGGCCGCGCCGGAACCCGAACCGGCGCCTTCAGCCCTGGCCGTGTCCTCGTAGAGCACGGTGTTGAGCACGTCGGCCATGTACTTCGTGGCGTCGATGGCCTCCTGCTTGTCGGTGGTGTGCGTGCCGAATTCCAGCAGCAGCGCCTGCGGGTAAAGGCCCTGGTTATAATCGCCTTTCCCGATGAAGATGTCCTTGACCAGTCCCTCGTATTTTTCGTCGGCCACGGCCTTCACCTGCTTGGCGAACGCGCGGTTGGCGCTGGCGTTCGGGTTCGAGCGGCCCACCAGCAGCCGCACCTTGCTGGTTTCCTCGCCGTCGACCTGTGTTTCGTATTCGGCTTCGTCCGGGATGCCGTCGCGGTGGATGTCCAGAAGCGCGTCCGGGCGCAGCTTCATCAGTTCCTCCGCGGTGCGGCGGGAACGGCTGTAGGCTTTGGCGTCGTGCGGCAGATGCGTCGTCGTGTCCAGCTCCACCTCGACGCCCAGCTTCTCCAGCTGCCGCTTGAGCGCTTTGTCCACGTCGTAGATGCCGCCCGCTTGTTCGAGCGAGGCCGCGCCGTCGCCTTTTTCATAGGATTCGTCGCTGTGGGTGGAGTACATGGCGATCAGCTTTTTGCCGCTTTCACTCGAGTTTTCCTTGCTGCCGTCCGCGTAGGCGAACACGGCGCGCGCGGCCTCCTCGTCGAAGGAAGGCTCCGCGCCGAGGCACTGAGCAATGGCCCGCCGCTCGCCGTCGTCCACCTCCACCACCAGATAGAGCAGGTTGTCCGCGGAAATGTATTCGTCGTCCACATAGATGCGGCCCGCCATGCTCATCACGGGCTGCCCGCTCAGATCGACCATGGTGTACACGCCTTCGTCGGCCTCCCCGGCCAGCGCGGCCGGCATCAGGCAGAACGCCAGCGCCGCCGGCGCGCATCGTCTCAGCAGCTTCATTTCACTCTGCTCCTTTCGCGAAATTCGCCCTCTTCAAACACGCAGCTTCCGTCGCGCCACTTGCCGCGCGAGAGGCGCTCGGCCGCCTCGCCGACCAGCTCGGCCAGCAGCACGGCGGTCAGCCCGGCGATCATGACCACGTCGAACGCGCCTGCGCCGCCCAGCGCCAGCAGCTGTGAAAGGCCGCCGCGCCACACCTCGAAGGCCGACCATACGTCCGCGATCAACGCGCCCAGCACGCCTGCGATGAACGCGCTGCGGCGGCTGCGGCCGGATACATAGGCGATCAGCCCGCCCGCGAGGCCGTAGAGCACGTTGTAGTTCATGAAGGCCTGCTCCGGTTCGTCGGGCAGCAAGCGGCCCATATAATAGATGGCGACGCCGGTCAGCGCGGAGGCCGCCAGCGCGCGCGCACGCTCGCGGCCTGTGTCCGCCTTTACGAGAAGATAGGCGCAAAGCCCCAGCGGAACCAGCGCGCCGCCAATGTTTACGCTCAGGTTCGGCGCGAGCGGGATATCCGGCAGCAGCCCGCCGATGATGATCAGCGCCGCGAACAGCAGGGCGCCCCTGTCTGTCAGGCGCAGCCGGTCGAGCACGCGCTGCGCCACGCCGAACAGAACCAGTATGCCCGCGATGACGAGCAGAATCAGTCCGATTGACATAAAAATACCTCCGTCGTTTGATGACGGAGGTAGTATGCGCGCCTTTTCATGGAATCATACGGGATTCCGGGAAGCGCAAAAAGCCGCGGCTTTCACCGCGGCTTCGCCTGTGAAACAACAAACCGGCGCTTTACTGCAGCGCGGTCATCAGGATGGCCAGCACGACGAACACCGCCGCGGAGACCTTGGTGGCCAGTTCCAGCTTGCCTTCATAGCTCTTGGCCTTGTTTTTGCCCAGGAACGTTTCGGCGCCGCCGCCGATCTCGCCCAGGCCAGCGCTGTTGCCCTGCTGCATCAGGACGGAAACGATCAGCACGATAGCGCTGAAGATCAGGAAAATCTGGATAATAACCAGCAATGCAGCCATAAATAGTATCCTCCTCGACGGTGAAGCGGACCATATCCGCCCCCTGTAATTTCAAAACAGACATATTATAGCATAAGCCTGCGCGAAAAACAATACCTTTCGTGTGAATTGTTTGCGCTCAAATAAGGAAACCGGCTTCCGCCCCGGGAGATCCCGCGCGGAAGCCGGCGTTTCTTCACGCGAAACGGTCAGACCAGCGCTTCGGATTCGTTCTCGACCAGCGGCGCGTCTTCGACGGAGCGGATCGCCCAGCGGGCGACCACCATCTGGAATTTCTGCGCGCCTACGTACAGGGTGATGGTCTCGTCCTTGATGGAGGCGATGGTGCCGTAAATGCCGCCGATGGTGCAGATGCGGTCGCCGGGCTTGAGCGCGGCGAGCATGTCCTTCACGGCCTTGTCCTTCTTGCGCTGCGGACGGATCAGCATGAAATAGAAGATGCCGACCATGGCCGCCATCATCAGCAGCGTGGGGATCATGTCCATCCAGGAGACGTTTCCGGATGCGGCGCCTTCGGTGGTGGCCACAGTGGTGTCCAGCAGGGAAATAATACCGTTCAGCATTGATGTCTCTCCTTATATTCAGTATTATCCATATTATATCTCACGATCTGCCCCGGCGCAATCACATATTGCGGCATTTTCGTAAAAATAACCCTCTACCAGTTGCCGCGCATGTGGCGCGCGTAGAATTCTTCGACGAAATCGCCCAGGCTGTCCTGTTCGATAGCCGCGCGGATATCCTCCATCAGCTTCAGCAGGAAGCGCAGGTTGTGCCAGCTGATGAGCCGCAGCGCCAGAATCTCCTCCGCCTTGAACAGATGCCGGATATAGGCGCGGCTGAAGTTCCGGCAGGCGTAGCAGTCGCAGCCCTCTTCGAGCGGGCCGAAGTCGTGCGCGTACTGCGCGTTGCGGATGACCAGCCGGCCGCTGCGCGTGAACGCCGTGCCGTTGCGCGCCACGCGCGTGGCCAGCACGCAGTCGAACATATCCACGCCGCGCAGCACGCCTTCGATGAGGCAGTCCGGGCTGCCCACGCCCATCAGGTAGCGCGGCTTGTCCTGCGGCATCACGGGATTCAGCGCTTCGAGTATTTCGTACATGATTTCCTTGGGTTCGCCCACCGACAGCCCGCCGATGCCAAAGCCCGGCAGGTCGAGCTTCGCCATTTCCTTCGCGCACTCGACGCGCAGATCCTTGTAAAACGCGCCCTGCACGATGCCGAAAAGCGCCTGGTCCCCGCGCGTCTTCGCGGCCATGCAGCGGTTCAGCCAGCGGATCGTGCGGTACATCGCGCCCTTCGCGCGGTCGTAGTCGCACGGCCAGGCCGAGCATTCGTCAAACTGCATCATGATGTCCGAGCCCAGCTTCTGCTGTATGCCAATGGATGTTTCCGGCGAGAAGAAATGCCGGCTGCCGTCCAGGTGCGACTGGAATTCCACGCCGTTCTCGCCGACCTTTCTCAGATCGGCCAGCGAAAACACCTGAAACCCGCCGCTGTCGGTGAGGATGGGCCGATCCCAGTTCATGAAGCGGTGCAGCCCGCCCGCCTCGGCCACCAGATCTTCGCCGGGCCGGAGATGCAGGTGATAGGTGTTGGAGAGGATGATCTGCGAGCCGATCAGCTTCAGCTCGTCGGGCGACATGGTCTTGACGGTGGCCTGCGTGCCCACCGGCATGTAGATCGGCGTCTCGATCACGCCGTGCGGGGTGTGCAGCCGGCCCCGGCGCGCGCCGGTCTGCCTGCACACGTGCAGCAGTTCAAATTCAAAGGGCTTGGGCAACGTCATCACTCCCGTTTGTCTTTTCCATCCCGGCCATTATACCACAAAGAGCGGCGACGCGCCAGCCGCATTTGGCCCGATTCGCCGCGCAGAGCGCGCAAAAGCCGGCTTCTTCCAGTAAAATTCCTATGAAGTGAGGGAAATCCGCGCATTTTACGCAAAATATAATTTGACAAACGCAGGAAAACAATCTATAATAGCAGAGTTGACAATGAGGTGAGTGCTTTGCTGTTGGATGTTTCAAGAGCGTGCAGGGATCCGGGCCAGTCCTATCCGTTTAAAGCGGAGGCTGACATCGAGCCCATGACCGTTCTGGACGATCCCGTGCGCTTCACGAACGTGCGTCTTTCCGGCCAGATGACCGGCGCGGGCGAAGCGGTTCGCCTATCCGCGACCGTTGAGGCGGATGTCGAATCCCGCTGCGCGCTCTGTCTGGAACCGGTTAAGCAGCATCTTACAGCCGAGATCGACGCGCTGTTCGCGCGCGAACCCGATCCCGACGATCCCGACCAGTTTCCGCTGGAAGGTTACAGGATCGAGACGAACGACGTAGCGAGGGAAGCGCTGCTGCTGGAGCTGCCGATGCGTTTTTTGTGCAGCGACTCCTGCAAAGGCATTTGCCCCACATGCGGAACCAATCGCAACATAGCACCCTGTACATGCCAGGAGGGCGGCGAACGCCAGAATCCCTTTTCGGCATTGAGCAAATTGCTGACAGAGGACGAGGAGGTGTAACCATGGCCGTACCGAAGGGGAAAACTTCTAAAGCGCGCAGGGATTCCCGCCGCGCTCAGAACTGGAAACTGGCTCTGCCCGGCATCGTCAAGTGCCCGCGCTGCCAGAAAATGAAGCTGGCCCACCGCGTTTGCAAGCATTGCGGTTACTACGATGGCCAGCAGGTGGTTAAGGTGGATGCCGAGACCAAGTGATGCACTGCAGACTGTAAGGGAGCGTCTCATACGAACGATTCGTCAGACGCGCCCTTCTTTTTTATTCGCTGTTAGAGTGTGTTTCAAAAATCCCCGAGGCGCATTTTTGGCGTCTCAAGCTGCATTTCTGCGCCTAAAAACCTTGAACTGCAGCCTGATCCGCACGAAACTGCATCCTCCTGGATTTAGAAACACACTCTGGAAACCGACGGTTTCCCTGATGAAGCGGGAGGGATATCATGGATTACCATATCGGGCCCTGCACGAAGAGTGATGTCAGGGCCATCGCGGAGGGGCTGAACGCCTACAACGCCGAACAGGTGCCGTTTACGCAGGCCAGGCCTTATGTGGATATGAGCCGGAAGATCGTCGATGAAAACGGAAAGATTATCGCCGGCTGCTGCGCGACGATGTACGGGTGGCATGTGCTCTATGTCGAGATCCTCTGGGTGGACGCGCTCTGGCGGCGCCAGGGGGTGGGGCGCTACCTGCTTCGCGCGGTCGAGGAAGAGGCGAAGCGGAAAGGCGCGTATCTCGTGCATCTGGATACATTTGATTTTCAGGCGCGGGCGTTTTATGAAAAGCAGGGCTACAGGCTGTTCGGAACGCTGGAAAACGTGCCGCAGGGACATGAACGGTACTATCTGCAAAAGCAGCTCTGAGCGGCGACAGGAGGATTTTATGGATATGCAGGGTTATGACCGCGAGGCCGCGGCGGCGTTCATGCTGCCGAAGCTGAACAAGGCGGAATTCAGGCCGATCGCCGCCGACGCCCCGGTCCTGGTGGCCCAGGCTATCGACGCCGACTTCGCCTACATGAAAAGCGCGGGCATCCTCACGGAGGAAGGCCTCATGGGCGACGCCTATTACGATGACGACGACGCCTTCGAGTTCATCCTCGACCACATGGCCAAAGCCCGCCGCGCGAAGGAGAAGGATATGGACGCCCTCGCGGCTTTCGTCGATCAGTATATGGAGCTGCAGGAGCAGTACCTCAGCGAAAGCGGCCTGCTGAGCTGGGACTGAGATCGCGCTTCCTTCGCGGCTGTTTTTGCGCTTCGGCGGGCTTGACAATTTCCCGCCGGGCTGTTATACTGAAACCGTAATTGGGAGAGAGGAGTGTGGCCAATGCGCAAATGACCGTCTGAATCGGGAACCGCGCCGCTTGTCGGCGCTGTGTCAGACGGGACAGGTGCGCTCATTTTTGGCCATATCCGGGCGGCTCAGGCCGCTTTGGTTGATTTGGCTGCAATCGGGCCGCGGAGTTCCGCGGTCCGCTTTTTTGCGCCGCGCCCGTCGGAAAGCGGGGGAGACCATGTCTGTGATTCAAATTGAAAACCTGTCGTTTACCTATCCGGGCAGCGCGTATCCGGTGTTTGAAGACTGTTCGTTCACCATGGATACGGATTGGCGGCTGGGTCTTGTGGGCCGAAACGGCCGCGGCAAGACCACGCTCATGCGCCTGCTCGACGGCACGCTTACCGGCTCCGGCTCCATCACGGCATCGGTGTCGTTCGATTACTTTCCCTTCGCGTTTGATCTGAACCTTTCCGCCCGGCGGGCCATGAAGCGCGCCGTCGCGCCGTTTGAGGAGATGGAGGCCGAGATGGCGCGCCTG
The DNA here is from genome assembly GCA_017620115.1 of Clostridia bacterium. Lineage (GTDB taxonomy): Bacteria > Bacillota > Clostridia > Christensenellales > Aristaeellaceae > Firm-10. Next base: position 9,018 of record JAFZRB010000044.1, read on the forward strand.
CTCGCTCAGGGCGAGGAGGGCGTTTCGGCCTGGGGCGAGCTGGAGCACGCCTACGCCGCGGCGGGCGGCTACGGGATCGACGCGGCTATCGAAAAGGAGGCGGGCGAGCTGGGCTTTCCGGCTTCGGAGTTGGAGCGGCCGGTCGCCTCGTTCAGCCCCGGCGAGCGCACGCGGCTCATGCTGGGCGCGATGTTCCTGCGGCGCAACCGTTTCCTGCTGATCGACGAGCCCACCAACCACCTCGACCGCGAAGGACGCGAGCGCGTGGCGGCGTATCTGAAGAGCAAGAAAGGTTTTTTGCTGGTGTCGCACGACCGCTGGTTCCTGGATCAGACGGTGGATCACATCTGCGCGCTGCACAAGACGGGCATGCACGTGGAGCAGGGCAACTATTCCAGCTACGCGGCCAATAAGGCCCGGCAGGACGCCTTTGAGCAGGAGCGCAACGAAAAGCTGCAGGGCGACATACGCCGCCTCACCGAGACCGCGCGGGAGAAGGCGGCCTGGAGCGACCGCGTGGAGTCCGGCAAGATCGGCGGACACATTTACGACCGCGGCGCTGTGGGCCACAAGGCCGCGAAGATGATGAAGCGCGCGCTGGCCATTGAGCGGCGCACTGAGGCCATGATCGAGGAGAAAAAGTCGCTGCTCAGGGATATCGAATACGCCTCATGGCTGACGCTGCATCCGCTAGAACATCCCGCGCGCGTGTTGGTGCGGCTTACGGACGCCGTGGCTGGCTACGACGGCCGCGCCGTGCTGGGGCCGATGAACCTCGAAATCGCGCAGGGCGAACGCGTGGCCGTGTCGGGCGGCAACGGGCAGGGCAAGAGCACGCTTTTGAAGCTCATACAGGGTATCCTGCCGCCCATGGGCGGGCGAGTGCACAGGGCCAGCGGGCTGGTGATCAGCGCGCTGCCGCAGCTGGCCGACGGCTGGAGCGGCACGCCCCGCGAGGTGGGCGAACGGGAGGGACTCGACCTGAGCTACTTCCTGATGCTGCTCAGGAAGCTGGATTTTCCCCGCGAGGCCTTCGAACGCGACATGACGGGCTTTTCCATGGGCCAGAAGAAGAAGGTGCTGCTGGCGGCCAGCATGGCGCGGCCGGCGCACCTGTACCTGTGGGACGAGCCGCTCAACTACATCGACCTGCCCTCGCGCGAGCAGGTCGAGAACATGCTGGCTGAAACGGACGCCACGCTGCTGTTCGTGGAGCACGACCGCCGCTTCGAGGAGCGCATTGCCACGCGGCGCATAGAGCTGAAGCGGAACTGACGGGCTGCCCGGCGACGGGAAGGAGGAGACGAGTTATGGATTACAGCCGGAAAATCGCGGAAAGGCTGTGGAACCAGCCTGACAAGGGCGAGCTGGAAAGCCGCCGCGAGGAGACGTATATCGACGACATCATCCAGAAAGACCATATCGAGCGGAGGCTTCTCGAAAACCTCGAGGGCATCGAAACCGTGTTCGACGGCGGCGCGGGATGCGGGCGCTTCTCCATTCTGCTGGCGAAGCGCGGCTGCCGCGTGACGCATTTCGACATCTCTCAGCCGATGATCGACAAGGCAAAAGCGCTGGCGGAGGCGGAAGGCGTGGCCGATCGGATCACCTTTGCGCGGGGCGCGCTGGAGGATCTGAGCGGTTATGCCGACGGCGCTTTCGACATGGCCGTGTCTTTCGACGCGCCCGTCTCCTACACTTACCCGAATCAGGAACGCGTCGTCGGCGAGCTGGCGCGCATCGCGAAAAAGAGGATCATGCTCAGCGTTTCCAGCCGCCTGGGCAGCCTGCCCTATCTGGCCAATCCCATCCAGAAGAACCAGTTTATCCTGGACGGGCGTTCCCGGGATCCCTTCGTGAAATGGCTGATCGCCAACAGGGAAAAGGCCGTGCGCGATTTCACATTCGACCGGCGCGGGGCCGAAAAGCTTCTGTCGGACGGCCTGATGGGCGGCGAGGCGGAAATCGCCGAGTACGAGCGCGGCGGGACGCCTTGGTGCATCACGTATACCTTCATGCCGGACGAGCTGGAGGCGCTCCTGCGCCGGTTCGGCGTGAAGAACATCCAAATGTCCGGGCCGGGCGCGTACGCGCGAACCGTTCCCAACGAAGTGCTGGTCAAAATCATGAACGATCCGCGCCAGAAGGCTGATTTCCTGGCGTTCTGCTATCGGTTCGACAGCGATCCCCATGTCTGCGGCATGGGCAAGGACAATCTGTTCGCCATGGGAGATCTGTGAGGCGCCGGCGCGCCGCCGGTTTTTCCCTGCCGCTTCTCAAAGCGAGGCCGTTTCACCCCGGCGGGTGGGACGGCCTTTTTGCATGAAAAAGTCTGAAAGGGGGAAGTATGTGCATATCTGTCAAAATATCTTTTCAGCAAGGAGCATAATCGCATGCGATTGAATACCACGCCGGACGAAGCCTGGGAAAAGAGCGAAGCGCCGCTGGACGACGAGGCGATGCAGCAGCATGCGCGGGCGCTGGCCGTTACGATGAACGCCGCGCGGCGCGCGCCGCTGATCCTGTGCCGGAAGGAGGCGTACCGCGCGGTTATGGCCGACGCGCGGCGGCTGGCCGGGGAAACGGAGACGCTGTCCGCGCCGCTCGAATGGCTGTGCGAAAACGGGCGCGTGATCGATTCCCTGTTCGCCGCGCTCGTGCCGGAGCCGAACCGGCGCGCGAAGCTGCCGGCGCGGGAGGACGGCATGCCGCGCGTCCAGGCGCTGCTGGAGGAAATCGTGCGCCACAGCGGCGCGGCGCTGACGCCGGAGCGGCTCGCGGACTGTCTGCGGGCCTTCGACGAGGTGCGCGCGCTGGAGATGGACG
>JAFZRB010000357.1 GCA_017620115.1 Clostridia bacterium
GATCTCCAGCGCCTTCGCGGCCTCGGCGGCTTTATCCTCGGCGGCTTTCACCGTCTTGGCGGCCTCGTCCTGAGCGGCCTTCAGCGCCTCGGCGCCCTTGTCCTCGGCTTCCTTCACAGCGGCGGCCAGGGCAGAAGCGCTCGCTTCGCTGGCCTCCGTCGCGTCTTTCGCGGCGGTATCAATGCGGTCCAGCAGCTGGTTTTTCTCTTTGCTCGCTTCGCTCAGCTTGTTGCTCTCAACAATGCCGACGACCACGGCCACAACCAGCGCGATCGCCAAAATAATGGACAGCCAGTTCTTCTTCATGTAATATCCCTCCCGTATTCTAAATGGTTTTTTAACCTTAATATATTTTACATTGTTCCCCCGCAAAAATCAAGATACATCAGTAATTTAACGTGTTTAATTGCTGACAAATCGCCGAAAACGGCTTAAAATGAAATCAACTCAAAAAAACTCAGGAGGTTGTTACCATGAGCCAAATCCCGACGCCTCACATCACGGCAAAAGAAGGCGATTTCGCCCGCACCGTTCTCATGCCGGGCGATCCGCTGCGTTCGAAGTTCATCGCCGAGACCTTCCTGACCGACGCCAAGCTGGTCAACAACGTGCGCGGCGTGCAGGGCTATACGGGCTATTATCAGGGAAAACGGGTCTCCGTCATGGCCTCCGGCATGGGCATGCCGGCCATCGGTATCTATTCGTATGAGCTGTACAACTTCTACGGCGTGGAGAACATCATCCGCATCGGTTCCGCCGGCATGATCTCGCAGGAGCTGAAGCTGCGCGACATCGTAGCCGCCATGAGCGCTTACACCAACTCCGCCTACGCAGGCCAGTTCGGCTTCAACGGTTCCTGCGCGCCTTGCTGCTCCTGGACGCTGCTGCGCGACGCCATGGAAGCCGGCAAAGCGCTCGGGCAGGAGCCCGTGCCCGGCGCCGTATACTCCTCCGACTGCTTTTACGACGAATCCGCGCCGCTCGGCAAGCTGAAAAACCTGGGCGTGCTGGCCGTGGAGATGGAAGCCGCCGCGCTGTATCTCAACGCCGCCCGCGCCGGGAAAGGCGCGCTGGCGCTGCTGACCATCTCTGACAATCCCTTCACCGGCGAGGGGCTGAGCGCTGAGGATCGCCAGCTGACCTTCACCAAGATGATGGAAATCGCGCTAGCCATAGCCTGAGGAGGCTTTCATGCGCTTCACCGACTACATATGGGATTTCGACGGCATGCTGTTCAACACCTATCCGCGCATGTGCGCCGCCTTCCGGGAGGCGCTGGCGCGGCAGGGCTGCCGCCGGCCGGAGGATGAGGTCATGGCGGCGATCAAAGGCTCCGTGCGCGAAGCCACGGCAGCCTATGCCGCCCGTTTCGGCCTGGACAGGGATCGCCTGACAGCCGATTATAAGACGGCGGAGCATGCCATGCCGCCGGAAACCATCGTGCCCTACGACGGCGCAGAGGCCTTCCTGCGCGCCGTCGTCGCGCGCGGCGGCCGCCATTTCCTCTACACCCACCGCGATTTCAGCGCGCTGGACGCCCTGGCGCGCTGGCACATGGACGACTGCTTCTCGGGCGCCGTCACAGCGGAGGACGGCTTCCCCGTCAAGCCCGCGCCGGACGCGCTGCTGCATCTGATCCGGACGTACGCCATCGACCCCGGACGCGCTGTGATGCTGGGCGACCGCGACATCGACATCGAGGCCGCGAAGCGCGCGGGCATCACGGGTTGCCTCGTGGATCCGGGCCGCTTCTACGACGGGTACGACGCCCCGCTGCGCTGCCGGAGCATCGACGGGCTGTACGCGCTGATGGCGCTCTGACCGCGCGATAGCGCGCGCGGACTCGCGCCATTATTCTCGGAAATCTGCGAAATACCAGTTGCAAAACCGTTCTGTCTGTGCTATAATGCACATTGTCGCCTGATCGATGACCATTGGGTTTCGTGCGACGTCATGCCGTGAATCTTGTCAGGTCCGGAAGGAAGCAGCAATAAGCGGAAGTTGGCGTGCGCCGCGAAGTCACCTGGTGCGAGACGGGCGATTTTTTGCGCCCCGCCGGGCCTTTCCCCCGTATGCGCACACGGGCGCGTTCCGTCGGTCTGACAGAACGCGCCCGCGCCTTTTGCGATTATCCATTATGGAATTATATCAGGTACTCCACGACCTGGCCGCACTCCACGCGCATCAGAACGCCGTCGTAGCTGACGACATCGGAAAACTCGGTGGCCAGCCGGCCGTTTGAAACATAGAACAGCGCGCCGTCGTACAGCACGATGCCCGTGTAATCCGTCACCTGGCCGCCCGCCAGGTAATACCACGCGCCGGTCTCGGGATCCTGCATCATGCCGTTCACCTCGGTGAGGATGCGCCCGCCGCCTACCATGAACAGCCGGCCGTCATACGGCACCAGCCCCGCCTTCGAGGCGTCCAGCATGCCGCCGCGCACATAGAACCACGCGCCGTCATACAGCACCAGGCCCGTGTAGTCCACCACCTGGCCGTCGGCGAGATAGTACCAGTTCACGCCGTCGGACGTCAATCCGGACTGCGCCGCGATCAGGCCGTTCGCCACGAGGAACCGGCCGGTTTCATAGGAAACGATGCCGAAGTAATTCGTATCCAGCGCCGTGCCCCGGTAGAGCCTGAACACCCCGTCGTCGTCGCGCCGCAGCGCCCGCGCGTTCGGGTCGCTGTCGTCGGGAGCCGCCAGAACGATCTCCTGCTCCGCCTCAAACGCCGCGTGATACCCGCTGGCGTAGGTGATGGTGATGACGAAGGAGAGGCCCGTGGCGTCGGAGGGCATGTCGGCGGGAATCGTCAGGGTTTCGCTGCCCGTTCTGGCGTCCAGCTCGAACTGCTCGTAGGCCGTCTTTTCGCCGTTCCGATGCCAGAACCACGCGCCCAGGATATACTGATCGGGCTGCACCATGCCCTGAATATCATAATAAGCGATGACCGTGTCGCCGATCCAGGCTTTCTCCCGATTGAACGCGATGTGAATCGGAACGTAGGCTTCGCCGTCCACGCGCACGAGACCGTCGCCCTGGGGATACGCCACGGCGATGCCGCCCTCGGCCTCGTCGGCGACCAGCTGAACAAAGCCCGCGCCCACCGTCCTCACGGCGGTGCTGCCGGTCGGGACGACCGCGTTCACGCTGCCGCTCCAATAATTGACGCCGCCGTAGTTTTTCTGGGGATCGGGATCCATGACATCCTGCCTGTCCGTCAGGGCGATGCGCCAGTACAGGCTTACGTTTTCATGCTCCAGGCCCTCGATGGTATAGCTGGCCCGGATATTCTCGCCCACGGCGGCCGAAAGCTTATCATAGGTAATCGTCACCTGGCACTGCGCCGAAGCGACGCCCGCGAAGAGCAGCGCCGCCAATACCAGCGCCAGGCCAGACAGCCATTTTTCTTTCATAGCATTTCTGCCTTTCCTGCATTATATTACCAGCTAATCATAGCACAGGCCGCATAAAGTTTCAAGTCTTTTTCATAATGTTTGAGAAATTTTGACAACAACTGACAGCCTTTTCACGCTGTTTGCGGAGACGCGCCGTTCACGGATCAGACGACCTGGCCGTTCACGACCGTGACGGCCGCGCCGTCGTATTCGAATGTGCCGTTTACGGTCGCGTCCAGCCTGCCGCCGGTGACCCAGAACCACGCGCCGTTGTACTCGACCAGGCCCGAATAGTCAGCCACCTGGCCGTCGGCCACGTAGTACCACTCGCCGGTGTTGGGCTCCTGGATCATGCCGCGCGCCTCGGTGAGGATGCGGCCCGCGGCCACCATGAACTCGCGGCCGTCGTAGCTCACGAGGCCGGCCTTCATGGTATCCAGCACGCCGTTGGTCACATAGAACCACTCGCCGTCGTACAGCGCCAGCCCGGTGTAGTCGGCCACCTGGCCGTTCGCCAGGTAATACCAGTCCACCCCGTCCGACACGAGCCCTGAGAGCGGAACGATCGTGCCGTTGGCAATGAAGAACCGGCCGCCGTTGTAGTCGTAAATGCCGAAGTAGCTCATATCGGGCTGGCCGCCGGCGTACAGCCGGAACACGCCGTCGGCGTCGAGGACGAGGCCGTTCAGAACGGCGGAACCGCCGCCCTCCGTGAGCGCGACCTTCCAGTCAGCCGTCGGATAAGCGGTCACAGTCATCCCGTTATCCAGGTAATCATTGACATAGAGCACGAATTCGACCATGGCCGCGTTCGCCGGAAGATCGGCCGGAAGCGTCACGGAAAAACTGCCCGAATCCGAATCCATCTTTTCAAACAGGATCCAGTCGCTGGCGACATAATCGTCATCCGCAGAGAACAGATCGCACGTCAGTTCAATCGTATGCCTCGCGCCGGTAAAGCCCCACGCGCTGTAATCGACGGCGATCGTTTCGCCCGGCGCGGCCGTCCTGCGATCCGGAACCACCTTGCCCTGAAGCGGCAAACAGGCGTCGCCCGTCACGCTGACGAGGATATCCGGCGCGTAGTCGACATCTCCCTCAAACCCGTACACGTCGAGATAAACCCATCCGCCGCCAAACGGGGCGACGCTGACGCTGCCGGACTGGCCCGTCGGCGCAATGTCTCCGCTTTTCCAGCAGTTTTCCGTGCGGACATCGCTGTTGTCATAGGAGCTGAGCACCCACCGGAAATGAATCTGCGTATAGTCGACGCCTTCGATGAGATAGTTCGCCGTGACGGTCTCCCCCGCCTGGGCCCGCGCCCTGTCATAAGTGATCGTCAGCTTTTCCTCCGCCGACGCCGCGCCGGCGCAGATCAGCGCCGCCAGCGCCAGAACCAGCCCAGAGAGCCATTTCTTCATCAGCAATTCAGCCTCCTTCGCGGTTGTCGCTTTCATCATTTACATATCATTATGGCATTGCCGGTTCACACGTTTCCTCACGCGTAGCTGTGGATGCCCGGCAGGAAGGTGTTCACACCGATATAGGTGAACAGAACGCACACGAACCCCGCCGCCGCGAAAATCGCCGCGGCCCTGCCCTGCCAGCCGCGCCGGATGCGCAGATGCAGATAGGCGGCGTACACGATCCACGTCACCAGCGACCAGGTTTCCTTCGGATCCCACGACCAGTAGCTGCCCCAGGCGCGCTCGGCCCAGATGGCCCCGGTCACGATGGTGAACGTGAGAAACAGAAGCCCCATCGACACGCTGCGGTAGCCGATGATATCCAGCTTTTCCCGGTCGGGAATGTGCTGATCGAAAAAGCCGTCCGCCCGCACCCGGCCGCGCAGCAGGAAGATGACCGCCAGCACGAACGACACGCCGAACGCCCCGTAGGCGATGATCGCGGTGGAAACGTGGAAGCCAAGCCAGTTGCTGCGCAGCGCGGGCATGAGCTCGTGGATCTCGCGGCTCTGCATGGCGGCGTAGCCGATGACCAGGAAGATCACCGGCGCGGCGAAAGCCCCCAGCACGGAAAAACGATAGCGGCGGATGAAGATCAGGCTCACCAGGCACAGTCCCCACGCGAAGCAGGTGGCGAATTCATACTGATTGGTCATGGGCAGTCGGCCCGCGCCGACGGCCCGGCACACGAGCGCCGCCGTGTGCAGCGCGAACCCGGCCGCCTGCAGCGCCGCAGCCGCCTTCGCGAGGCCGTCCTTCTTCACGGCAATGAAGGCGAAATACAGGATCATCGCCGCGAAATAGAGCAGCATGACGATTGTGAAGAGAACGTTTTCAATCTGAAGCACCGCTGTTTTCTCCTTCCGCGGGTTTCCCGGCCGCGTCCGCCGCGCGCGCGAACTCCTCCCGGAACAGGACGCCGCCCTTGCGGCTCGCGCCGAACAGCGTCCAGGCGCCTTCTCCGTCCTGAACGGCCCACACCCGCACGGGCTGGAGGTAGAGCGCCAGCAGCAGGCCGAGCATGGTGAGAAGGCCGCCCGCGAGGGCGAGGCCGGTGAAGCGGTCGCGCTTGATCTGAATCAGCGTATAGCGCTGCGGGTCGGAAAAGGCCACCGTGTACTCGTCGATGGTCACGACGTCGTCTCCCGTGAGCACGTTCATGCCGATGATCCGCTCCTGATAGTACACCGAGTACAGATAAGCCGGATTGACGGGCTGGTCGGAGGCCGTCGCGGGCATGGAGCCCGCCTCCTGAACGTAATCCGGATAGAGGGCGTTGAGGCAGATTGCCAGATCCTGCTTATCGGCTACGCGCAGGTATTCCCCCGCGCACAGAATCTCCTCCTGCAGCGGCTCGCCGTTTTCATACACGCTCACCGAAGCCGCCCAGCCGGTGGAGTTCTGATAGAACTTCATGCCGTAAAGCGCGGCGGGATTGTTCACGCTGACGACGGCGCTTTTCCCGGAGGGCCCGACGCTCCGCGTGCTTTGCAGGGTGAAGCCGGTCGTATACTGCTCCACGGAGCCGTCCTCCCGCGTATCCACCCGGAAATCGTCGATGACGAGCGCGTAGCCCGTATCGCCGATCATTTGCGCCTGCCCCGGCACGCCGTACACCGTGTACTGCTTCTGCGTCATCTGCCCCAGGGCGAACCCCGCGATGAGCAGCAGAATGCCCAGATGGCACACCCACGCGCCCCACAGTCCCGCGCGGTTCTTCGAGGAGAAGAGGTATTTGCGCCCCTCCGGCGTCTCGCCGGCCCGGGGGGCGGGCATGCGCAGCTGCCTGAACGCCGCCCCTGGCTCCGCGACGGTTTCGGCGCAGGCGTCGCCCGGCGCGCGCAGCGCTTCCTCCGCGGAGGCGGCGGCCCGCGTGCGCCGCGCGAGCTGCGGCAGCTTCGTCACGTTGCACAGCAGCAGGTTCACGCACAGGAAAGCGTTGATGAGCATGAACCACCAGCTGTGAAAAGCGTCGTCCAGACGCAGCGCCAGGATGAGCGCCGCCGTGCGCTCTGAATAGCGCTCCGCGTACCAGGCGTAGCTCTGGCCCTGCGTGACCAGGCTGCCCAGCGAGCAGGCGGCCGCCAGCAGCGCCAGCAGCGCGATGGCGAAGCGCATGGACCCGATGAATTTCCAGACCTTTTTGATCGTCGGCATATTTTCTACCCAAAAACACAGCGGCAGCGCAGAAAGGGGGAACGCCCCGTCCGCCGCTGCCGCGATCGGATTATTTATTCAGCAGCTCCATGGCCTCGCCGATCTTCGCTTCGGCGGTATCCAGGCAGCGCGTGGCCAGCTCGGAATTGTGCGCGCCCTCGGCGTTCTCAACATAGCAGAAATCAAAGAACCACTGCGCCTCGCGGTAGAGTGTGCGCACGGCGTTCAGGTCGTCCTCAGCCCATGTGCCGGAGGCCACGGCCGCGGCCAGCGCGTCCTTCATGTCGCTCAGCTTGTTCCCGACCTCCGTCTCGCGGTCGGTCACGCGCTTCTGGATGCGCCGCACCATGCTCACCACGTCGGTATCGCCGTGGCATGTGGCGCAGTTGGAGAGCAGCGTCTCGTTCTCCAGCGGGCTCACCAGCAGGTGGCTGTGATAAATCGTGCCATCCTCGGCCTGCTCCATGGGCATGTGGCAGTCGGCGCAGTTCAGCAGCGCGGCGTGCTTGCCCTGCAGGAAGGTCTCCGTCTCGGGATGCTGCGCCTTGAGCAGCTTCGCGCCCGTGCTCTCCTGGATCCAGTCGTAGAAGTCCATCTCGTCGTAATAGGCCAGTATGGCCTCCGGGGTCATGCCGTCCACGTCGTGATAGGGCATCATGGTCTCCGAATCCTCGCGGGTAAAGTAGTACTCGATGTGGCACTGCCCGCAGGACAGCGTCGACGGGTCGATGCCGTTCACGCTGTCGCCCAGCGCCTTGTTCACGTAGGAGTGCGTCACCACCAGCGCGCCCGCGTTGCCGGCGTCGTTGCCGTGGCAGGTGTAGCAGCTCACGTTCTCCTCCATCAGCGCCATGACCTCGTCGAAGGGCATGGAATACACGCCCACGCCCTGGTCGTTCACCATCTTGGCGAAGTTCGGCGTCTTGCACGTGAGGCAGTTGGCCTTGGCGTGGGGGCGCTGAGTGTCGGCCACGTCCGCCAGCGTGTATTCATGGCCGCGGGCGCTGCCGTACTCCTTCGCGAAGCCGAAGCCCTCGTAGATGTTCACGAGGTATGGATCCTGCTCCAGATAATCGACCACATAACTGTTCTGAGCGTTGTCGCCCATGGTGGCCACGATGTAGGGATACGTTTCAGCCCAATCGGCGGCGCTGACCGTGCCGTCCCCGCTTGAAGCCTGAGGCGCTTCCACGTCCAGGTATTCGATGTCCGAACGGGAGAGCGGGCCGAGGCTGCCCCTGTTGCGCAGGTGGTACATCATATCCTTGCCGCCGATGAGACCGCCCAGTAAGATGACCGCCGCCACGACGACCGCCGCCGAGCCGATCAGCTTGTATAGCTTGTTCTTTTCCATCTCTGTTCCTCAACCTTTCAGGCAGCGTGTTCTGCCGCGCTCAGGACGCCGCCGGCGGCGTAATGACCTTCGCCGGGCACTTCTCGACGCATTTGCCGCACTGCACGCACGCGGCGTAATCGACGCGGGCCAGGTTGTCCGCCACGGTGATGGCGCCGTTCTCGCACTGCTTCGTGCACAGCATGCAGCCGATGCAGCCCGCGGAGCACACCTTTTTCACCAGAGGGCCCCTGTCCCTGTTGGAGCACTGGACGGCTACGCGCCTGCTCTCCGGAATGAGCTCGATCAGACCGCGGGGACACGCCTTCGCGCACAGGCCGCAGCCCACGCACTTCATTCTGTTGACGACGGCCACGCCGTTCTCGACGCGGATGGCGTTCTGCGGGCACACGGCCGCGCAGGAGCCGAAGCCCAGGCAGCCGTAGCCGCATTCGGTCACGTTCAGGCCGGACAGAACCGCGCTGCGGCAGTCCTTAATGCCCACGTAGTTGCCCTGGTTATGGGTCACTTCGCAGCTGCCCTTGCAGCGCACGAACGCGACTTTGCGTTCGCCGGCCTCAACCGACACGCCCATGATCGCGCCGATTTTCTCCGCCGCCGGCGCGCCGCCCACCGGGCAGCCGTTCGCCGGCGCTTCGCCCGCGGCGATGGCCGCCGCCATGGCGTCGCAGCCCGCGTATCCGCATGCGCCGCAGTTGTTGCCAGGCAGGCACTCGCGCACGGCGGCCTCGCGTTCATCCGTTTCGACATGGAATTTCCCGCTCATGAAGACCAGCGCCGCGCCGACGGCGACGCCGACGAGGGCGATGACCAGCGTCGTGATCAGGATTATCTGCACACTGACCGCCTCCTTCAGAACGACAGGCCCGAGAAGCCCAGGAACGCAATGGACATGAGCGCCGCGGAAATCATCACGATGGGCGCGCCCCTCAGCGGCGCGGGAATGTCCTCCTCGCTGATGCGGCTCCGGATGCTGGCCAGCAGCACGATGGCGATGGTGAAGCCCGCCGCCGTGCCGAAGCCGGAAAGCACGCTCTCCAGAAAGCTGTAGCCATCCTGCACGTTGGTGAGCGCCACGCCCAGCACCGCGCAGTTGGTGGTGATCAGGGGCAGGTAGATGCCCAGCGCCTTATACACCGAAGGCGATTTCTTCTTCAGGAACATCTCGACCACCTGCACCAGCGCCGCGATGACGAGGATGAACACGATGGTCTTCATGAAGTCGAGCCCCAGCGGCGCGAGCACATAGTCGTACAGCAGGCTGGCGACCGCGGAAGCGATGGTGATGACGAAGATCACCGCGCCGCCCAGGCTCACGGACGCCTTCATCTGCTTTGAAACGCCCAGGAAGGAGCAGATGCCCAAAAACTGGTTCAGCACCACGTTGTTGATCAGCGCGCCGCTGATGATGATCAGGATCATGGCTTTCATTGCGCGCCCGCCTCCTTCTCCTTCTTGTCGCAGGCCATGGCGCAGCCGGCGCACCGGCCGTCGCAGCCGCTCTCAACCAGCTTGCGCTGCCGGGATTTGATGCCGACGGCGTTCATCACGGCGATGATCAGCGCCAGCACCAGGAAGGCTCCCGGCGGCTGCACGAAGATGGCGATGGGCTCGACGCTCTCCGGCAGCACCTGCATGCCGAAGAAGGTGCCGTTGCCCACGAACTCGCGGATGATGCTCACCAGCGTCAGCGCCAGGGTGAAGCCCAGGCCCATGCCCAGGCCGTCCATGACGGACAGCAGCGGCGCGTGCTTGTTGGCGTAGGCCTCGGCGCGGCCCAGGATGATGCAGTTGACCACGATCAGCGGAATGTAGATGCCCAGCGCCTCGTAGAGCGCGGGGAAATACGCTTCCATCAGCAGCTCGGTGACCGTCACCAGGGAGGCCACCACCACGATGTAGGCGGGCAGGCGCACCTGATCCGGAATCACCTTGCGCAAGAGCGAAATCACCAGGTTGGAAAGGATCAGCACCGCCATGGAGGACAGGCCCATGCCGATGCCGTTGATGGCCCGGGTGGACACGGCCAGCGTGGGGCACATGCCGAGCATCAGGATAAACGTGGGGTTTTCCTTCACGATGCCGTTGTACAGGCGCTCAAGGTACTTCTTCATATCACGTTCCCTCCTTAATGACGGAGTGGAAGAAATCGAGGCCCGCGTTCACCGCGTTGACCACGGCGGAGGAGGAGATGGACGCGCCGGAAACGGCGTCGATGCCGTCGGCGCTGTTGTCCGAAGCGCCGGCCTTGTTCAACCGGAAGACCTTCACGTCACGGCCATTGAACTGATCCTTGAAGGCCGGCTCGGCGCAGCGCATGCCCATGCCGGGGGTCTCGTTGAGCTCGGTGAAGGCGATGCCGTTGACCACGCCCTCCGCGCTCACGCCCACCACCAGCGTGATGTTGCCGTCGAAGCCGTCCCCGCTGGTCACGCGGACGGCGTAGCCCACGATCTGGCCCGCTTCGTCCACGCCGGCGACGGCCTCGCGGATGTACGCCCGGCCGAAGTTCGCGCCGTACACGCCGCCGTCCATGTCCTCAATGGCGTTGTCGATGGCGGTGACCGATTCAAAATGATCGGCCTGGGGGCATACCGCCTTGTAGGAGGCAGTGTTCGCCAGGCGCTGCTGCTCTTCGATGGTGTCCTTGGTGACGGCGTAGACGCCGCTCAGCGCCAGGCCGGCGATGAGGGTGATGGCGGTCAGCACGATCACCGGGCGCGGAATGCGCTGCAGCAGGGAGCGTTTGTCGCCGCTCATGGCGCGCAGCGCCTTCCTGCGGTAGGCGAAGGGCTTGGGAATGATATAGATGTCCAGAAGCGGAGCCAGCAGATTGGCGATGATGATGGAATAGCTGAAGGAGTCCGCCGTGCTGCCGTACAGCCTGAACAGGCCGCCCAGCACGCCGATCAGCAGGCCGTAGGTCATCTGGCTGAGCTTGCTCACGGGGGACGTGACGTAGTCGGTGGCCATGAAGAAAGCGCCCATCACCACGCCGCCGCCGCACAGGTGCGCCAGCAGGAATTTGGGATCGAAACCCTGGCCGCCGAACAGCCCCATGAAGAGCGTGAAGCCGCCCAGCACGGAGAAGCAGATCTGGCCGTGGATGAAGTCCAGCGCCCAGAGCGCCAGGCCACCGACCATCAGGGCCAGCACGGAGCCGCCGATGACGCCGCTGGCGGTGCCCAGGAACATCTTGGTGACGTCCACGGCCTTGCCGGTCAGCAGCAGCGCCACGGGGGTCGCGCCGGACACGCCGTCAACCTGGAAGCTGCTCATGGCGCGCCCGAAGGAAATCAGCAGGAAGCAGCGTCCGGCCAGCGCGGGGTTGATGAAGTTCTTGCCCAATCCGCCGAAGCAGCATTTCACCACCAGGATGGCGAACACGCTGCCGATGGCCGTCATGTACAGCGGAACCGTGGGCGACAGCGACAGCGCCAGCAACAGGCCCGTGACCGCCGCGCTGCAGTCCTTCCAGGTATCCGGCTTGTGACAGGCTTTGTCAAACAGAAACTCGGCGCCCACGGCCGCGGCGACGCTTACCAGAATGACCAGCAGCGCGTGCAGCCCGTTGACCGCCACGCCCACGATGGTGGCGGGCAGCAAAGCCAGGATAACGGCGCGCATGATAAACGCCGTGGACCATCTGTCCCTCGCGTGGGGGCTGGAGGAAATATTCAATGCGTTCATTTCTTGCCTCCTGCCTCGGCGCGCTTGCGCGCCAGGATCTCCGCCTTGGTTTGCTTGAATATCTGCATCAGCGGCCGGCGGGCCGGGCAGATGTAGGTGCAGGAACCGCACTGGATGCACTCCAGGCCGTACAGCTTGCCCTCGTAGCGGGCCAGGTCGCCCATGGCGACGGCGTCAGCCATCAGCTGGGGCAGCAGGCCCATGGGGCACACGGTGGTGCAGCGGCCGCAGTGCAGGCAGGCCGTCGTTTCCTTTTCGGCCAGCTCGCAGGGATCTTCGGCCAGCAGGGTCAGGCCGTTGTTCTGCTTCTGGATGGGCACGTCCAGCGAGCTCATGGCGATGCCCATCATCGGGCCGCCGCACATAGCCTTTTTGAGCGTCACGCCCTCCTTCAGGCCGCCGGATGTCTCCAGCAGCTCCGCGAAGCTGGTGCCGTCGCGCACGATGTAGTTGCCCGGATTTTTCACGGCCTCGCCGCTGAGCGTGAGCACGTGCGAGAACAGGGGCTCATGGAAAGCGACCGCGCGCTGGATGGCGTAGAGCGTGCCCACATTCTCGACGATGCAGCCCACGTCAGCGGGCAGCTTCGCCAGCGGGAAATTCCGCCCGGCGACCACCTGGATGAGGCTGCGCTCGCCGCCCTGGGGATACTTCGTCTGCAGGTCGAGCACGCGGATTCGGTCCTTGCCGTAGGAAGCCTGCTTCATGGCCGCGATGGCTTCGGGCTTGTTGCGCTCGATGCAGATGACGCCCTCGGCGTTCGGGAACAGCTTCAGCGTCAGCTGCAGGCCCTCGACGATGGCTTCGGCCTGCGAGCGCATCAGCTGGTCGTTGCAGGTCAGATAGGGCTCGCACTCCGCGCCGTTGGCGATGACGTAGCGGATCGCGGCGGGATCCTTCGGCCGGAGCTTCACATGCGTGGGGAAGCCCGCGCCGCCCAGGCCCACGATGGCCGCCTCCTGCACGCGGCGCACGATCTCGTCGCCGTCGATGCGCGAAACGTCTTCCCGCACGGTGTAATCCGCGGCGGGCGTGAACTGGCCGTCGTTGTCCACGACGATGCAGTCCATCATGCCGCCGGTGAGCGTGCGGCGCTTCTCGACGGCCTTCACCGTGCCGGAGCAGGAGCATATGATGTGCGCGGAGACAAAGCCGTCCGCCTCCGCGATGCGCTGGCCGACCAGCACGCTGTCGCCCTTCTTCACCGCCGGTTTGGCCGGCTTTCCGATGTGCTGCGACAGGGGGAAGACCATCTCGCCCGTTGGCAGAAACTCGCGCAGCGGAATATCCCGGCTCAGTTCCTTGCGGTCCGCCGGGTGTACGCCGCCGCGAAACGTGTCCTTCACTCTCTTTCGACCCCTCTCTTGCCCAATGGGCGTGATATAAAAAGCGCGGGTTTTGATCGAATCGCGCGTTCAATCGCCATTTATGGCGAAAATACGCATATTGTAAATACATTATATCACACGTTTCCCTGTTTGTAAACGGCGAAAAAAGCGGAGAAACCGCCATGGCAGTCTCTCCGCTCGCGCTGGATATTCGTTTCAGTTCGTCCCCGCGCCTCTCAGAACAGGCTCTCGCCCGTCATTTCCTTCGGCTGGGGCATGCCCATGAGCTTGAGCAGCGTGGGGCACAGGTCGCACAGCTTGCCGCCCGCGCGCAGCTCGTGCCTGGGATGTTCGGGATCGATCACGATGCACGGCACGGGGTTGGTGGTGTGCGGGGTGAACGGCTCGCCGGTCTCGTAGTTGATCATCTGGTCGGCGTTGCCATGGTCGGCGGTGATGACGGCCTTGCCGCCCTTGGAGACGATCAGGTCCACCATGCGGCCCACGCAGGTGTCCACGGCTTCCACGGCCTTGATGGCCGCCTCCATGACGCCGGTGTGGCCCACCATGTCGCAGTTGGCGTAGTTCAGGATGATCACGTCGTATTTGTCCGAATTGATGGCCTCGACGACCTTGTCGGTCACCTCGTAGGCGCTCATCTCGGGCTTGAGGTCGAAGGTGGGCACGTCCGGCGACGGCACGAGGATGCGGTCCTCGCCCGGGAACTGGCGCTCCTCGCCGCCGTTGAAGAAGAACGTGACGTGCGCGTACTTCTGCGTCTCGGCGATGCGCAGCTGGGTCTTGCCGTTCACGGACAGATACTCGCCCATGGTCATGACCAGCTGCTCCGGCGGATACGCCACCAGCACATTCGGCATGGCGGCGTCGTACTGCGCCATGCACACGTAAGTCACCGGGAAGAAGCCGTTCCGGCGCTCGAAGCCGTTGAAATCGGGATCCACGAAGGTGCGGGTGATCTGGCGCGCGCGGTCGGGGCGGAAGTTGAAGAAGACGATGGAATCGTTGTCCCTGATCATGCCCTCCTTGCGGATCACGGTCGGCACCATGAACTCGTCGGTCACGCCCGCGGCGTAGCTGTCCTCGATGGCCTTCACGGCGTCGTCCGCCTGGTTGCCCTCGCCGTACACCATCGCGGCGTAGCCCTTTTCCACGCGGTCCCACGCCTTGTCGCGGTCCATCGCGTAGTAGCGGCCGCCCACGCTGGCCACGGTGCCCACGCCCAGCTCCTCCATGCGGTCGCGCACGGTCTTCACAAAGCCCGCGCCGGAGGTGACGGACACGTCGCGGCCGTCCAGCAGCGCGTGCAGGTACACCTTCTTCAGGCCGTTGCGCGCGGCCAGCTCGATCAGGCCCATGATGTGATCCATGTGGCTGTGCACGCCGCCGTCGGACACCAGGCCGATCAGGTGCAGCGCGGAATCGTGCGCCTTGCAGTTCTCAACCGCCGCCAGCAGCGCCTTGTTCTCGAAGAACACGCCGTCCTGGATGTCCTTGGTGATCTTCACCAGCATCTGGTAGACCACGCGGCCCGCGCCGATGTTGGTGTGGCCCACCTCGCTGTTGCCCATCTGGCCGTCCGGCAGGCCCACGTCCAGGCCCGACGCGCCGATTTCCGTCACGCAATAGTCCCTCTTATAGCGGTCCAGATTGGGCGTGTTCGCCGCGTAGATGGCGTTGCTCTTTGGATCGGGACGGCCGTTGCCGAAACCGTCCATGATGATAAGCGCGGTGGTTGCCATCAGTAGTTCACCACCTGCGAGAAATCGGCCGCCTTCAGCGACGCGCCGCCGATCAGGCCGCCGTCGATCTCGGGCTGAGCCATGAGGCCCTTCACGTTGGAGCCCTTCATGGAACCGCCGTACTGGATGCGCACTTTGTTCGCGACCTTCTTGCCGTACTTGGCGGCGATGGCCTGGCGGATGACGCCGATGGTCTCGTTGGCCTGCTCGTCGGTGGCGGTCAGGCCGGTGCCGATGGCCCA
>JAFZRB010000358.1 GCA_017620115.1 Clostridia bacterium
ATACCGGCCAGGTCTCCTATGACGGAGCGGTGTTCAACGTGGTGAACGGCCAGATTTACGGATAAGCGGCCAGCCACAGGAAAACAGGGAAAACAAAAGCGCCGCGCCCCGCAGCCTTTACCGGCCTGCGGGGCGCGGCGGTTTATATGCTGTTATTCAGAAAACAAAAGAACTTTCCCGCTCTGTTTTACGATAGAGCACGTTTTCATAATCAGTTTTCTTCGTCTGATCGACCGAGCAGCCAATCGACAGAAACATTCAGCGTATCAGCCAGGGCACATAACTCAATATCGGAAACCGGGCGCTTTTGTCCTTCCAGAAGCGAGAGCGCAGGAACGCTTATATCTATTCCTGCAAGCTGAAGCTTCGCCAGAAGCTCGATTTGCTTTACACCCGCCTTTTTTCTTGCCTCCGTCACCCTGTGTCCGATGATATTTCGGTTCCCCAGATTCAATTTCCTTGTATTCAGAGAATCATCCCCCCCATGCAAGATAGTATAAACAGCGGAGGGCTTGACAAATTTGGTAATACCAAATATAATAAATTTAGTATTACCAAATATTTAGCAATGAAAATGGGGAGTCATTCGGCTTATGAAGAAATTTCTTCTGGGGTTCCTTGTTGCGATTATTATCTGCGGAATCGGTTATTCGGAAATGTCCGCGACAAGCGATTTGAAACCGTCGAGTGAAGAAGAACCGAAGCTGACAGACGGGCAGTTTCTCCATAAAGGCTTCTGTATCAATGAATCCGGGGCGTGGGCGTCCTACTCCAGTCAGTATTACTCCGTGATCCCGGTGACGTCGGGGGCCGAACTGTACTTCAAGGCGAACGCGGACGGAAAGGGAGAAATTGCTGTGCTCACCGATTATACAGAGCCTGCGGCAGGAGAGAAACCGTCGTTTTCTGCGGCGGAAGGATTTTCCGGCGTCATCGGCATCAGGAAAGGCACGGAAGTTATGTACACGCTTCCCTCTGACGCTCGTTTCCTGTACGTTTATCTGAGAAAGCTTTCAGACGGCACCTTTGAGAGAACGCCAGAGTCGCTGATGATTGACGGGTACGATTACGCAAAGAACATCGTGAGAAGACAAACCGAAACGACGGCGAACGAAGGCAGAAGCCCCATAAAGCTTCGTGTTATGCAGTATAACTGCGGCGTTTGGGCAATGGGTGGCGATATGGCAATAACAGCGGAAAACCTAGACACCAAACTTGAAAACTACCGCAAGATGCTCTGTAAATACCGCCCGGATCTGATCGGTATCGAAGAATGGAAGGATGAAATAACTGTCGGCGAAAAAACTGTAAGCATGAATTCACTGGTTTTTGATCCGCTGTATCCATATAATGCTGATTATATCTATGAGGGGAGCTCGAAGGGCAGAACGATCAAGGGCAAATATGAGTTGACCGACATATATCGCGGCTCCATTTCGGCGAGCGAGTTTGGCGGTTCCAGCAACGTTCTGTATTCAAAGGCACATATGGTGATTGCCGGCCGTTCTGTTTGCGCCGTCTGTACGGCGTTTTCGCCCTCCGGGCATGATGCCGGCGATCCGGATATCCGGGCGGCGCTGATGCCTTTGCTGCTGAAACTGCTCGACGGCGAGGAGTACGCCTTCCTGATTGTCGACCTGAACAACGGGGGAAACGGCAGCGATGTGACAGACATTGATGAGGGCAACAGCCTGAACGCCATCGCGGAAGCAAACGGGTTCAAAGCCTGCATGGGGCCGTATCTGCCTTGGACGAATACGTGGCAGAGCCAGACACTCGGTACATGGAAGGCCATTGACCAGATATATTATCTCAACAATGGCAAAATTCTGTTTGACAATTTCGCAGTGTTGGCGGAAGAAATGGGCAATCTGGCGTCGGATCATGTGCCGGTTTTTGCAGATTTTACGCTGCTGTAAAGGGTGGCGGCAAGGCGGACATGTCGCCCGTCATAAGAAAGGGGGAACGTCGAAATATCATCGACAGCAGGCGATCCAGACAAATGAACAAAACCGCATCCCTCCGGCGATTATTCCGGCGGGATGCGGTTTGTCTGTTCGGTGATTTACTTTCCGGCGACCTTCACGCCGATGACGGCGTTTTCGCCGTTGATGTCCCATTCGCGGCTGAACGCGCCGTCGGCGGGAGCGCCCATCGCGATCTCGAGGGCCAGCACCGCGGGACAGATGGCGTTCCGGTTGTCCGCGACGATGGACGACAGCTTTTCGCCGGCCTGGACAGTCACGGCGATGCGGTCGGTCACCTCGAAGCCGGCGTCCTTGCGCATGGTCTGGATCTTGCTGATGACCTCGCGCACATAGCCTTCCTCGATCAGCGCCGGGGTGAGGTTGGTGTCCAGCACCACCGTCATGTCGCCCGCCGCCTGCGCCATAAAGCCTTCCTTCTGGATGGAGCGGGTGAGCACGTCGTCCTTGCCCAGCTCGACTTCGGTTCCGTCCACGTCGAATTTCACCGTTTCGCCGCGTTCGAAGGCATCGACCACGTCGTTGCCGTCCATGGTCTTCAGCGCCGCGCCGATTCGTCCCAGCAGCTTGCCGTAGCGCGGGCCCAGCGTGCGCATCTGCGGCTTGAGCTCGTAGGTTGTGAAATCGCGCGCGTCGGACACGAATTTCACGCTCTTCATGTTCAGCTCGTCGGCGATCAGCGCGGCGACGTCGCCGCTGAGGGAGGCGCCCTTCACGTACATGGACGCGATGGGCTGGCGCACCTTGATGTTCGCGGCGTTGCGGCAGGCGCGGCCCAGCTGCACGGCGGCGATGACCTCCTCCATCTGCGCCTCCAGCTCCGGATCGATGAGCGAGCGGTCGGCGGTGGGGAAGTCGGTCAGGTGCACGGAGATGGGCGCGGAGGGGTCGTTGTTCGCAACGAGGTTGCGGTACATGCTCTCCGTCATGAAGGGGATGTACGGCGCGCACACGCCCGCGAGCGTCTTCAGCACAGTGTAGAGCGTCTCAAACGCGGCCAGCTTGTCGCCCTCGAGGCCCTTGCCCCAGAAGCGCTCGCGGCAGCGGCGCACATACCAGTTGGACAGCTCGTCCACAAAATCGGAGATAGCGCGGGCGGTTTCGGTGATTTTGTAAGCGCTCAGGCCCTCGTCCACGGTGATGACGAGCGTCTGCAGCTTAGAGAGGATCCAGCGGTCCATCAGCGAGAAGTCCTTCGGATCGGCCTTCTGCGTCATGGGGTCGTAGCTGTCGATGGAGGCGTACAGCGTGAAGAACGCGTAGGTGTTCCACAGCGTGCCCATGAACTTGCGCTGCATCTCGCTCACCAGCTCGCCGGAGAAGCGCGTGGGCAGCCACGGCGCGCCGGAGGCGTAGAAATACCAGCGCACGGCGTCGGCGCCCTGCTTGTCCAGCACCTCCCACGGGTCGATGACGTTGCCGATGTGCTTGCTCATCTTGCGGCCCTCGGCGTCCTGCACGTGGCCCATGACGATGCAGTTCTCGAAGGGCGATCTGTCGAAAAGCAGCGTGCTGATGGCCAGCAGCGTGTAGAACCAGCCGCGCGTCTGGTCGATGGCTTCGGAGATGAACGCGGCCGGGAAGTTCTCCTCGAAGATTTCCTTATTCTCAAAGGGATAGTGCCACTGCGCGAAGGGCATGGAGCCCGAGTCGAACCAGCAGTCGATGACCTCCGGCGTTCTGTGCATCTCGCCGCCGCACTTCTCGCAGGTGATGGTCACCCTGTCGATGTAGGGGCGGTGTAGCTCGATATCCGGCGTCACGTTGTGGCCGATCTCGCAGAGCTCCTTCACGGAGCCCACCACGTGGATGTGGCCGCAGTCGCACACCCA
>JAFZRB010000359.1 GCA_017620115.1 Clostridia bacterium
ACATCGATCACCCAGTCGTTAAACCTGCGCGCCATTCCATTTTCTGCATAGTCAGGCGCCAGCGCCCAGGTCTTCTCCTCGCCGCCGTTCACATACAGCTCCAGCTCCGTCCCGGGTACGACGCCGTTCTCGTCTGCGATGAGCACGGTGACGGTCTTATAGATTATCACGTTGAGGTCGTAGTCGTAAACCTCCACGCCAATCCGCGCGATGCCGGCCTGGATGGCCGTCAACGTATCTTTTCCTTCGTCCTCGTCCCAGCCGATCTCCAAGTATTCATACGCATCGTTAATAAACCACATATCCCAGATGGTCGAATTGCCCCAGTTTGCGGGCACGAAATCGTAATCCATCAGGACAATCTCGCCGACCTGCATCCCCAACGTGTCGGGTATGGTGCTGCCCGTAGGCAGTTCCATGTCTACATAATGGATGGTAACTGTTTTCGTTGCGCTCTTTTCGCCCCATTCGCAGGTTATTTCAAACGTATAATCACCCGCGGCGGTCGGCACTTCATTCAGATAGGCGTCATACCAATTAGTGGAATAACTGTCGTTAAGCGACAGCGCCTCGCCACCCGTCTGCGTCATGCTCCACACCGGGCTCCCCTCGAGGATCGCGGACAACACGCCATAATTGGGGATACAAACACCGGCCAAAAGGTTCGTGTGCTGGTGCGCTGCTCCATCGTCCGCATACTTAGGCGCAAGCGCCCAGGTCTGCTCCTCGCCGCCGCTGTATACCTCCAGCTCCAGTTCCGCCCCCGGCACAACGCCGTTCTCATCCGCGACGAACACGGCGACCTTCTTCCAGAGGGCCAAATTATACGTATCATCCCTGACGGACAGTTCAAGCCACATGGCCACGCCCGGCTGAACCGCATACAGCGCCAGAGCGTCGTCGACATATGTGGTTTCCACATAATCGGACGCGCTGTTCACATAATACTCCAGATAGGCGTAGCCGACGCCGTCCCATTCGCCGGACACGAAGTGATAATCCAGCGGCAGAACATCGCCCACCTGCATATAAATCCTGTCGGGTATATTCGTTTCCGTGGGCAGTTCCTTCTCCACGAAGTGGATAACGACCTCTTCCGACGCAACCAGCCCGTCCCATTGGCAGATCACCACAAACGTGACGTCTTCCGCCACGTTCGGGGTCTCATCCATATACAAACAGAAGCTGTCGCCGAGGTCTTCTACGGTGCCCACTAAACCGCTTTCCTCGCCGCCGGTCTGAATAAGGCTCCACTCGGGCTGGCCGTATAATTCGTACGCCAGCTCGTCATAATCACGAATTGAAGCATAGATCAGGGTCGCGTCGCCAATCCGGGGCAGTCCGTTCTCCGTACAGACCGGCGCCAGAGCGAACATCTTCTCCGTGAACCGCAGATCCAGCTCCAGAGCCGGCATTGGGGGCTCTTCGGACGGTTCCGCGGGTTCCGGTTCTTCAATCTCGATGGGCTCTTCCGTCATTTCCGCGCGCGCGACGCCCGTCAGGCACAGCGCGAGAAGCAGGCAGATGAGCAGCAGGTACAGTCGCTTCATCGATCCAACATCCTTTCCCTCTTCCAAATAATGGTTCTTATATATCATATCATAAATCTCAGAAAATGCAACAGCAAAGAATAGATAAATAATAAAAAAAGAACCCGCCGCGCCCCTGAGCGCATGGAGGGTTCTGTGGCCGCGCGGCGGCTTATTTTCCGAACAGCTTGGAAAGGAATCCCTTGATCTTCTCGAGCAGGCCGGTGGCTTCCTTCACGTCGATCTTGCTCAGGTCGATCTTGCCCTTCACGGCCTCGATGATCTGCTTGATCTGCTCGTCGTTCAGATCGATCTTCGCGATCTTCTTAACGATGTCGGCGGGATTGACGGCGAAATCCTTCAGAAGGCCGGAATCGCCCTGCAGCTTGGCGATGACTTCGCTGATGATTTTCTGAATATCCATGGCGCAATCTCCTTTCTCCTTCGCGGCGGCTTCCCTCAACCGCTCTCCTATAATAATTATACATGTCTTCCGCAATTCCTGCAAGAGTTTTGCGAAAAAACCCGCTTTTTTCAGCCGATAATGTTTGCATCATCAAATATTTACTTGCGTCTGCAAACATTTTCCCCTATAATAATACCGGAGTATGAATCAAACACCGATCCGCAAGGAGGAAGGGCATGGTCACGAGATACCATCTGCTGAAAAACTGCTCGACCTTTTACCGCCTCACGCAGATGCGCTACGGCGAATGGCTCAGGCCGTACAGCCTGGGCGCGGGGCAGCAGTATTTCCTGTCGCACATCGCGGCGTATCCGGGCGCGAGCATGGCCGAGCTGGCCGTGGACGGCGCTTACGACAACGGCACGGTCACGCGCGCCGTGAAAAAGCTCGAGGAGAACGGCTATATCCGGATCGAGCCCGACGCGCGCGATCACCGCGCCAAGAAGCTGTATCCCACGGAGAAGGGCGAGGCCATGCTCGAGCCCATCCGGACAATGCGCAGCGCCTGGTTCGCGGAGGTCACCGAGGGCTTTTCGGAGGAAGAAAAGAAGCAGCTGGGCGCGCTCATGGCGCGTCTGGCCGACAACGCGCGGCGCTGCCTCGAACGGGAACAGCAGAACGGTGAGCCGCGTTCATACGACCATAGCGCGGAGGCTTTGCCATGAAACTGGAAGAAATCAGGCCCGTCGTTTACAGCGTCACCCCCAGGAAGTTCTCGCCGGAACACAGGCGGCCCACCAGCCCGCGCCGGTGCGAGCTGCTGCTCATTCAGGAGGGCGGCGGCGACGTGCGCTTCGGCGCGCATCACGCCATGCCGTTCGGGCCGGGCAGCGTCCTGCTCCTGCCGCCGGAATGCGCCTACGCGATCCGGCCGCAGAGCGAAGCGGCGATGGGGCTCTCCATCAGCTTCGACTACGTCGCCGGGGACGAGCAGAGCGCGCCGGTTTTCGAGGACGCGTCCTGCCTCAACGGGCCCATCTGCCTCAGCGGCGTGCCCGACATAGAGCGCGACATGCTCTCCATGCTGAACGCCTTCCTGCGCAAGGAGCCCTACTGGCAGATGCGCCTGAGCGGCGGCATGCAGGTGATCGTGGCGTGGATCGTCCAGCGGGCGCTGGGCGGCATGCACGCGCTCATCAGCCAGGTGATCGACCTGGTGAGCAAGCGCTACATGGAGCCGCTCAACAACACGGACATCGCCTCCGAGCTGGGCTACCATCCGAACTACGTCAACGCCGTTTTCGTGCGCGATATGGGCATGTCGCTGCATCAGTACCTGATGCGCTACCGCGTGGAAATGGCCTCCCACCTGCTGCTGACCACGTCGCTGCCCATTTCCAGCATCGCGGAGCAGGTCGGATTCCGGCATTTCAGCCATTTCTCAAACTGCTTCCACCGCCTCACCGGCGTCGCCCCGGCCGCGTACCGGCTGGAGAAATAAGCGGAGGATTGAACCATGAAGCGAATACTTGGATTTCTCCGGCCGTACGCGCGCCGGATGAGCCTGGGCTTTGCGATCAAATTCATCGGCACCATCGGCGAGCTGTGGCTGCCCTGGATCCTGACGCACATGATCAACAACATCGTTCCGCTGCAGAGGCTCGGCCTGATCTTCCTGTGGGGCGGGCTGATGGTCTTCTGCTCGGGCGTGTGCGTGGCGGCGAACATAACGGCCAACCGCATGGCCTCCGCCGTGGCGCGGGACACGACCCGCGCCGTGCGCCACAGCCTGTATGAGCGCATCGCCTACCTCTCCTGCGCGCAGATCGACCGCGTGGGCGTGCCCTCGCTGGTGTCCCGCCTCACCACGGACACCTACAACGTGCACCAGATGGTGGGCATGATCCAGCGCCTGGGCGTGCGCGCGCCCATCATGCTCGTCGGCGGCATCCTGATGACGCTCACGCTCGACGTGCCCTCCACGCTCATCCTGCTGGCCACGGTGCCGCTCATCGGCATTTCGGTCACTTACGTGTCCATGAAGGGCATCCCGCTCTTCCAGAAGCTGCAGACGTCGATCGACGCGCTGGTGCGCATCGTGCGCGAAAACATCACCGGCGCGCGCGTCATCAAGGCGCTTTCGCGGGGCGAGCACGAGGTGGCCCGCTTCGGCCGGCAGAACGCCGAAACCAGCGGCCGCGAGGTGCGCGCCAACATCGTCATGGGCCTGGGCCAGCCCATCATGAACATCCTGTTGAACGCGGGCATGGTGGCCGTCATCCTGCTGGGCGCGCGCCGCGTCTACGCGGGGCAGATGGAGCCCGGCACCATCGTGGCCTTCCTGAGCTACTTCACCATCATCGCGGGCGCCATGATGGGCCTCACGCGCCTGTTCGTCATCTTCTCGCGCTCCAACGCCTCGGCGAACCGCATCGCGGAGATCCTCGACATGCCGGCCGACCTCGCCGTCGTCGAATCGCCGGCGTCGGATTCGCCCTGGCACGTCGAGTTCGACGACGTGAGCTTCTCCTACAACAAGCGCGGCCACGCCGTGGAGCACATCTCCTTCCGGCTGAGGCGCGGCGAGTCGCTGGGCATCATCGGCGCGACCGGCTCCGGCAAGACCACCATCGTCAACCTGCTCATGCGGTTTTACGACGTGGATTCCGGCGCGGTGCGCATCGACGGCCGCGACGTGCGCTCCATCGACGAGGAAACGCTGCACACCATGTTCGGCGTGGCGTTCCAGAGCGACGCGGTGTTCTCCGACACCGTGCGCGAAAACATCGCCCTGGGACGCGCCGTCTCGCAGGAGGACATCGACAGGGCCATCGAGAACGCGCAGGCCGGCTACATCGCCTCCCTGGCGGACGGCCAGGCGCAGCACCTCAACGCGCAGGGCACGAACCTGTCCGGCGGCCAGCGGCAGCGGCTGCTCATCGCGCGGGCGCTGGCCGGGCATCCCGATATCCTCATCCTGGACGATTCCTCCAGCGCGCTGGACTACCGCACCGACGCCGACCTGCGGCTGGCGCTGAGGAAAAACTACTCGGATGTCACGAGCATCCTCATCGCCTCGCGCGTGAGCTCCATCGCGCACTGCACGCAGATCATCGTGATGGACGAGGGGCGCGTGATCGGCCAGGGCACGCACCAGGAACTTCTGAAGAGCTGTCCGGTCTACGCGGACATCGCGAAGACCCAGATGGGAGGCGGTTTGAGTGCCTAGAGGCATGCCGATGTCCGCGCCGGGTACGCGCCCCATGGGCGATATAAGCGGCAAGCGCGACACGAAATACATCCTGAAAAAGCTGGGCCATTACCTCTACCAGTACCGGTTCCTGATGGCGCTGGCGCTGACGCTGACGCTGCTCTCCAACGCGCTGGCGCTGGTGGGGCCGAGCCTGTCGGGCTACGCCATCGACGCCATCGTGTCCGAGGGCAACGTGCGCTTCGACGTGGTGGGGCATTACGCGCTGCTCATGATCGCGTTCTACGTCACCTCGTCGCTCCTGTCCTACGGCATATCGGTGCTGATGGTGCGCATCTCGCAGAAGATCGTGGTGCGCATGCGCCAGGACGCCTTCGAGAGCGTCTCGCGCCTGCCCATCAGCTACACCGACTCCCACCCCATCGGCGATATCCTCTCCAAGCTGTCCTACGACATCGACACCGTGAACACCTCGCTCTCGCACGACGTGGTTCAGATCCTTTCCAGCGTGGTCACGGTGGTAGGCTCGCTGGGAATGATGATCCGCCTCTCCCCGCTGCTCATGCTGGTGTTCGTGGTGACCATCCCGCTGTCCATCTTCCTCACGCGCTACATCACCACGCGCACGCGGCCGCTGTTCCGCAAGCGCAGCCGCGCGCTGGGCGAGATGAACGGCTTCGTGGAGGAAATGATCTCCGGCCTGAAGACCACGAAGGCCTACCACCAGGAAGAGACCATGATCCGCCGCTTCGACGGAAAAAACGAGGAGGCCGTGTCCGCCTATTACAACGCGGACTATTACGGCAGCATCACCGGCCCGGCCGTGGGCTTCATCAACAACCTGTCGCTGTCGTTCGTGAGCATGTTCGGCGCGATCCTGTTCCTCACGGGCCGCATGACGCTGGGGCAGATATCCTCCTTCGTGCTGTATTCGCGCCGCTTCTCCGGCCCCATCAACGAGGTGGCGAACATCATCGCGGAGCTGCAGTCCGCCTTCGCGGCGGGCGAGCGCGTGTTCCGACTGATCGACGAGCCGCCCGAGACGCCGGACGTGCCTGACGCGCTGCCGCTGGCCTCGCCCGAGGGCGACGTGCGCATGGAGCACGTGTCGTTCGGCTATGAACCCGGCAAGACCATCCTGCACGACCTGTCGCTCACGGCGAAGCCCGGCTCGGTGACCGCCATCGTGGGCCCCACCGGCGCGGGCAAGAGCACCATCATCAACCTGCTGATGCGCTTTTACGACGCGGACAGCGGCGCCATTCTCGTGGACGGCCACGGGATCGCGCGCCTCAAACGGGCCGACCTGCGCGGCGCGTACGCCATGGTGCTGCAGGAGACCTGGCTGTTCAACGGCACCGTTTACGAAAACCTGATCTACGGAAACCCGAACGCGAAGCCGGAGGACGTGAAGCGCGCGGCGCGGCTGGCGAAGGTGGAAAACTTCATCGAGCAGATGCCGGACGGCTACGACACCGTGCTCTCCGAAAACGGCGGCAACATCTCCAAGGGACAGAAGCAGCTGCTGACAATCGCCCGCGCGATGCTGCTGGACGCACGCATGCTGATCCTGGACGAAGCCACCTCGAACGTCGACACGCAGACCGAAAAGGCCATCCAGGACGCCATGATCGAGCTGATGCGCGGCAAGACGTGCTTCATCATCGCGCACCGCCTCTCCACCATCGAGAAAGCGGACAACATCCTCGTTGTGCGGGACGGCGACATCGTGGAGCAGGGCAAACACGCCGAGCTGCTGGCCAGCGGCGGCTTCTACAGCGAGCTCTACAACGCGCAGTTCGTGGGCCCGGAGGCGGAAGACGCGATCTGACAGCGATCCTATACAATACAGCGCCCGCCCGGCCGTGATCTGGCCGGGCGGGCGTTCTGCGTTTCGGAAGACGCGCCCGCGTTATTCGCTCAGCGCGTATTTCATGGCCGCCTCAACGATTTCCGGGAACGGCCATTCGAGCGTGGAGCGCTTCAACAGGCCGAAGTTCTCGCCGCTGCCGTTGAAGGCGTTGTTGTCCCACCACACGCAGGGAATGCCCCGCGCGCTGGCGGCGGCCACATAATAGGCCGTCAGGTCGACGCGATCCTGCAGGTTGTCCTTGTTGAGCGCGCCGAACTCCCCGATCACCACCGGAACGCCCCGGCTGATCCAGCGCTCGTACAGCCCGTTCAGGGCCGCGCCGATCTCGCCGGTCTGCTGCAGGTTCTTCATGCTGAACGCCGAAACGCCCTTGATGTCCAGCGCGAATGAATACGGCAGGTAGGCGTGCGCGGATATGATGATGCGGTTGTCCGCGCTGTCCTCCGGCAGGCGGAAGAAGGCCGGATCGGCGTTGCCCGGCGCGGCGTCGTAGCCCGGCACCATCAGGTAACGGCCGGCGTTGCCGCCGCCGCTCAGGCGCACGGTGTCCACGAACGCCTGGTTCAGCTTATTGATGCACTCGGCCGCCTCCAGGCATTCGGGGCTGTTCGCGTCGAACCACCATTCGTGATCCGTGCCGGCCAGCCGCGGCTCGTTCATGGATTCGAGAATGAGCCGGTCGTCGTAATCGCGGAAGCGCGCGGCCACCTGCGTCCAGATCGACGTGATGTAGCGGAGCGACTCGTCGAGGTGCTCCGCGTCCGGGTAATAAAAGCCCTTCACGTTGTCGTGGTGCGTGTTCACGATGACGTTCAGCCCGCAGTCCAGCGCCCAGTCCACCAGCTCCTGCACGCGATCGAGCCACGCCCCGTTGATGGCGTAATCCTCGCCGCTCACGTGGTTGTGCCACGACACGGGGATGCGGACGGTTTTGAACCCCTGCGCCGCCAGCGATTCAAACATGGCTCTGGTGGTCTTCACGCCGCACCAGTAGCCCTCCAGGTTCAGGTCGTCGCCGCGATAGCGGTCGTCGGTCGCGTCCATGGTGTTGCCCAGGTCCCAGCCCATGCCCAGGCCGCGCAGGAACGCCATGGCCTCGTTGTCCGGGATATCGAACTGCTTCACCTTCACATCGGGTATCACGATCTCTCCCTCCCCCAGAGCGGGCAAAGCCGCCGCGCACAGCAGCAGCGCGCACAGCAGGCAAAGCGCCTTCTTCACGTTCATTCTCCCTCCTTCGCGAATGTCATCAATTTATGCCATCAGTCAGGCGTCGCAATGCAGCAAATGGAAGCCCTTTCCCCCTGGCCCCCTTCCCCGCTCTGGCGGGGACGGGGGAAAAGATTGATATGGGGCTTCGCCCCATACTGAGCAGGGCTTCGCCCTGTGCCCGTCTGGCGAATTTCCTTAATTTGATGACACGACCTCCTTCGCCGCTCCGACGACCGCCCAGAAGGCCGGCTTCGGCTGCGCGGATGCGTCGAACAGCAGCGGATACTGGCTGGCGCGCCAGCTCAGGTCGTCGGTCA
>JAFZRB010000360.1 GCA_017620115.1 Clostridia bacterium
CTGTCCCAGCGGCGGTTCTGGTGAACGGAGAACACCTTGCCGGTTTCGTCCCGGACGGCGATGATCTCTTCCAGCTCGGCGGCGTTCAGGGTAACGGGCTTTTCACAGACCACATTTTTTCCCGCCCGCAGCGCCGCGATGGCGATGCTCTTATGGAAATTGTTGGGCACGGCGATGGTAACCAGGTCGATTGTCTCGTCGGCCAGCAGGCTATCCAGAGAATCATAGGTATGCAGGCCTTTGGCCCTGGCGGCTTCCATGGCCTCAGGGCGAATGTCGTATACGCCATATACCTCGATTTCGGGCACCTTCGCCCGCACGCTTTCGGCATGCCAGCCGCCCATTCCGCCAAATCCTACGATTGCCTGACGCAGTTTAGCCATATACGGTTCACTCCTGTTCATTAATTGATACTGCACGCGGGGAATAGCGGGTGAATGACCGCTGTCCATAACAAGTATATCATGGAATGGAAGATTCCGGAAGAGGAATATTGCCGCAAATCCGATATTATTCGCCGGCGGAGAGGCATAACGGATCCTCGGCGCGGGGGGATGCGTTCTTCACAGCGAAACGCTCCGCACTTCCATCGGACGGAGCGTCATCTCCTCCAGCTCCAGCTCGCCGCCTTCAAATACGTGAAGCCGCGTGCGCTGCGCGCCGCTGTACGGATTCAGCGCAAACAGCATACGGCGGCCGTTATCGTCCGTCCAGAGCGCGGTAAAGACATTCCTGTTCGAACTGGAAACGCACGGCTTCGCGCCAAGTTTTTCCAGAAAACGCTCCATCATTTGCGCCTGCGGGAAACCGGACATTTCCCACAAGCCGCCGAACCAGATCAGCGTGCCCTTTCCCACCCGCAGTTCGAAGCCGAGCACGCGCTTTGCGCGCGCGTCGAAAGCGATGGCGCGCGCGTTATCCGGCAGGCGATTGCAAACCGTAGCCCGGTTTATGCCGAACACGCGTCCCACGTCTTCCACTTCGATGGCCGGCCCTACGGGCTGATCGTGCGTGAACGCCGCGCGGCCCAGCGCATCGCCCCAGCGGCTGAGCGGCCGGAAGTCCGGGTCTGTTTCCGGAAAAGCCGGAAGCAGCATCAGCCTGCCGCCGCGCTTCACGAAATCCAGCGCCGCGTCCTGCGCCCCGGCGGACATGGCGGAAGGGCAGGGGAGAATCAGCGGGCGATCGACGCTGAGCGCCCCGTCCATGGAAACCATTTCCGGAGAGAAACGGGAACACATCAGCGTATACAGCGCGCCTTTTTCCAGAAAGCGCGCGATTGCGGCGCCGCCGTAAGGCAGGTCGAAGTCGTAATCGCGGGAGCGCAGCGCGTTCCACTCGAAGCCCACCTGCACCGACGCAACGCGCCTGGCCCTCTGCAGCCAGCCGTTTTCAGCCATGAATCCGCCGAATTGTTTGGCGACGGCGTAGGTATCGTTCAGGCTGCCGTCGGCGCGAACCAACGCGTTGTAGTCGTACACGTCGCAGGTGGTTCCCGTGTCCGGCGCGTTGGGGCCGCCGGTATACACGTAGTAATTGAGACCTTTTATACCCAGCGCCAGGTTGCTCATATAGCAGCACAGCAGGTCTTCCGGAAGGATCGGCGGCGTGTCGGAAGGCGAGCCGCCGGGCAGCTCCAGAACGGCAGGGGGCATCCCGAGGGCGCGTAGCATATCGCAGCTCATCATGACCCGCAGGCAGTACTGCGGCGTGGGATTGTTCTGCTCCCAGGACTGGTTCAGCGTGTAGTAGTGATCGCTGCTCAGCAGGAATCCGCCGCCCATGGCTTTCACGGTTTCCGGGAAGAGCGCGTTCATACCCGGATTGGCCGAGTTGTGGCAGATGAGGCCGCCCAGACCGTCTTCCCGCAGCCAATCGGCCAGAAGACGCGCGTATTCGGCGATGGCATCGAGATAAAAATCCGAGTAATCCTTCACGCTGCGGCACGAAGCGGCGTTCTTCCTGTCCGCAGCGGGAATGGGCAGCACCTCCCCAAAGGACTGATACCGGGTATCATACGCCTCGTTCAGCGCTTCGACGGAACCGTACTTTGCCTGCAGCCAGCGCGGATAGCGGCCATCCGGCTCGCCGAAGCCCATGGTCTCCCTGTTGTAGTCCAGCGAGCCGAACCAGACGTGAACGCCCGTCAGCTCGTTGTCGACCTGCAGCATATGCACAGGCCCGCCGTTTTCAGCCATGAAAGGCCGCGCCTGTTCGGCGAAGGCGCGGTAATAGGCGCGCGCCTTTTTGAGGAAAACAGGATGCAGATAGGAAACGGCGAAGCTGTTGAAGACGTTTCCCGCGGCGTCCCGCGCCATGATCTCGGGATAGCGCCGCAGCAGCCAGCCAGGGAGACCTGCGTTGTCCAGTTCGGAATACTGATAGGGACCGGGCCGGAGGATCACCTTCAGGCCCATCTCCTGAGCCAGCGAAAGAAAACCGGCCAGATCCCTGTAATCCGTATCGCCGAAGCGGATATCGCCCTCCTCCGGCTCGTGGATCAGCCAGGGCACATAGGTGGCCAGGCAGTTGCCTCCGGCCTCCTTGAAAAGCCGCATCCTGCGCCGCCAGTCCGCTTTCGGCACGCGGAAGTAATGGAATTCGCCGGATACGAGATACTGATCCTTTCCGTCAATGCGAAAACCCGTGCTGTCGAAGGAAAAGGCGTTCATCCGCTCTGACTTCCTTTCCTGTGTTTTTTCGCGCGGTCGGGGATCATATTTCCACCCAGGCCGCGTCTTTCCCGCTGCTTTCGACGCAGGCGTGAATGAAACGCACGCCGTTCAGGCCGTCCTCAAGGGTGGGGAAATCGCAGTCGCCCTCCGCGAACGCCTCGCCGTTGACCTTCTTCAGCAGCGCGCCGATCCATGCCCGGTAGATATTCGCGAAGGCCTCGTACACGCCCTCCGGATGGCCCGATGGCAGAAGGTTGAAGGCCCTGGCTTCCTCGCTGATGTAACCCATGCCCCGATTGTATATCTGGGTGGGCTGACCTTTCAGCGTCACGTACAGCACGTTGGGATTCTCCTGCACCCATTCGATGGCGCCTTTCGTGCCGAAAACGCGCACCGCCAGGCCGTTCATGTGTCCCACGCACACCTGAGAGCAGCAGAACACGCCGTGAGCGCCATTGTCGAACTCAACCAGGATATTGGCGTTCAAATCGAGCGGCTGGCCGAAATAGTCCAGCTTCGCGGCCACGCGCCTGAGACGCAGGCCCGTCATATAGGCCACCGTGTGCTCGATGTGGGAACCGATGTCGCCCACGCAGTTTGAAACGCCCGCCACGGCCGGATCCTTGCGCCAGGAGGAGAGCTTGACCATGGTGTCTTCGCCGGCCACAACGTCGTCCACAAGGTACTCCTGCAGATATTCGGCGTTGACATTGATCACCTCGCCGATGACGCCCCTGCGGATCAGCGCGCGCGCCTCCTTGACCATGCCGCAGCCGGAATAGGAATAATTCACGCAGAACAGGGCGTCTTTCTCCGCGGCCAGGCGCCGCAGCTCCAGCGCCTGCTCCGTATCAAAGCAAAGGGGCTTTTCGCACAGCACGTTGATACCGGCCAGCAAAAAGGCCCTCGCGATCTCATAATGCGTGCTGTTGGGCGTGGAGATCACCACGAAATCAATGCCGTCCGAACGGGCGGATTCGGTTTTCGCCATGATTTCGTAATTGTCGTAGATCCTGTCCTCATCGAGATGAAAGAACGCGCCGCAGCGGCGGTTCTTCTCCGCGTTTCCGCTGAAACACCCGGCCGTCAACGCCGCCCGGCCGTCAAAAGAGGCGCCGATCCTGTGCACTGCCCCGATGAAGGCGTCCAGTGAACCGCCGACCTGTCCGTAACGTAATGTTTCTCTCATGTCCGCTTACCCTCCCTTATCTGCGCTGCCGCGCTGTTTGGGCTGTCCGGCCCGTTTTCTATATCATAATACACAGCGCACCATTTGTAAAGGTTTTCATATAATCGCAATAAAGAACGGCCCGTTCCGGGCAATTCGGGCTTGAAGCGGCCGGACGGACATGTTACAATAATGCAGGAAAGAATCCTGAATGAGAAACTGCCGGACGCGGCTCCGCCCGGCGGGAGGGGGAGGGAAATAGAGATGTTTGAAATCAGAATCGGAACGATTCTTCCGGCGGAGAATGCCGTTGAAATGATGCCCGCGCTCGCGCCGCTGCAATTTGAAGGCTACGAGCTGACGTGCGGCGCGTATTTCAGAACAGCCGACATAGGGGAGTACGCCGCGCGGGTCGCCGAAGCCGCAGAGGGCCTTCCCATTTCTTCGCTGGGCTGTTATGGCAATACCCTTGCGGACGGCGGCGTCCGGAGCGACATAGAGCGCCTCATCGACAACGCCTGGCGTTTTGACTGCGGCATCGTGTCGGTTTTCGCGGGCGCGCTGCCAGGCGTATCCGTGCCGGACAGCATACCGGCGTTCAAAAAGACCTTTTCCGAGCTGTGCGCCCGTGCGGAGGATCACGGCGTTTCGCTGGCCATCGAGGGATGCCCGATGGGAACGAACTGGCGCGCCGGCGGCGGCCAGAACATCGCGTTTTGTCCCGACGCCTGGGCAATGGTATTCGACGCGGTGCCGGACGATTGCCTTGGCCTGGAGTGGGAGCCGTGCCACGCTCTCATGCAGCTGATGGATCCCGTCGCGCAGTTGAGAAAGTGGGCTCCGAAGGTAAAGCACGTCCACGGCAAGGACGGCACGGTGGCGTGGGATGTCATTCGGGCGCATGGCATCGCCTGCGGCCAGCCCTATGGCTGGAACAGAACGCCCGGCTTTGGCGATACGAATTGGAATGATATATGCACGATTCTGCTCATGAACGGATATACCGGCTTCATCGACATTGAGGGCTACCACGATCCTGTTCATTACGATACGGGCGAATGGAGCGCTCAGCTGCGGGCCGTGAACTATCTGAAGGACTGCCGCGGCGGCCGGGAATACGTCGATTGCCCCGTCTATCGCGGCTATCAGCCGCCGAAAGGAAGATGAGCTTCGTGAGCAGGGATATCGATGTCGTTCGGGAATTGGCCAGAAGATACATGGAGATCGCCCTGTCGGATAAGCATGTGCGTATGCGCAGGCGATTCAGGGACAGCAACGATCTGAAAATCGTGCGTCCTCCGCTCATCATGGAGGAAATTCCCTGGCATGAGATGAACATGGATGGCGAACTGGACTGCGTGTGCGAGGACGAGACATTGCGCAAGATGGAATACCAGCTGCGCGTTCAGCTTTTCAGGGAAAAGCACTTCAAATGCGACAACTACATCCAGCCCGTGTGGGTGATCGACAAAGCCAGCGCGAGCACGGGCATCGGCTTTGAGATCGCGGAAAAACGGCTGGCGGTGGATCGGGCCAACAACATCGTTTCCCACGAGTATTCCGACGTGCTGGCGGATGAGAGCAGCCTTGAGAAATACCATGATCCCATCGTCACCGCGCATCCCGAAATCGACGCGCAGAACGTGGCCCGCGCCGAAGAGATACTGAACGGCATTATGCCGGTGGAACTGAGGGGTTCGCTCATTTATTACGCGCCCTGGGATCAGATCGCCATGCTGCGCGGCGTACAGCCCATCCTCATGGATATGTACGACAGGCCGGACTACCTGCACAGGATTATCGCCCTGTTCACGCGGGGCATGGCCTGCGAAATGGATCAGCGCAGCGCCCTGGGGCTCTACGATCCGCGCTGCATCAGCCTGCACTGCACGCCCGGCCAGGTCACGCCGCCCCGGGCGCCTGATCCGGGCCATTATACCTGCGGGGACATCTGGTTCCGCACCATGGCCCAGATGTTCTCGTCTGTGTCGCCGTCGGCGCACGACGAGTTCGATCTGCAGTATTCCATCCCTTTGGCCGGCCGCTGCGCCTATACCTATTACGGCTGCTGCGAGCCGCTGCACGACCGCATCGACAGGCTGAAGCAGTACCCGAACCTGCGCAAGATCGGCGTGAGTCCCTGGGCCAATGTTGAAACAAGCGCGGAGATCATCGGCGGGGATTACGTGCTCTCCCGCAAGCCCAATCCTGCGAACGTGGCCCTGGAGACCGATCCTGAAGTGATACGCCATGAAATCAGCGAAACGGCGCGGCTGTGTCTCAAGTACGGCTGCCCCTGCGACATCACCCTGAAGGACATCAGCACGGTGAGCTACAAGCCGCGGAACCTGATCGTCTGGGCGGAAACGGCGTCGGCTGTGCTGGACGAATTCTACGGAGAAGCGTAAAAACAGAGTCCTGGATGAGGGCTGACCAGGAAAACTGACAGGCGAATACATGAGTGAAAAAAACTGCTGCGGAGGCGATGCATTGTGTCGGCTTTTCAATCCATAGAAGAAGCGCGCGCTTATTTTGAGGGGGATCGCTTTGCCCGCGAGAGCGGCATCACGCTCGATGAGCTTGCTTGCGAACAATCCGTGTGCTCCATGCCTCTGACTGACCGCCACCGCAACGCGGAAGGCGGCGTCATGGGCGGAGCCATCTTCACTTTGATCGATTTTGCGTTCGCCGTTGCGGCGAATAATACGCACCGGCCAACCGTCGCGCAGCAGGTCAGCGTGAATTTCCTGAGCGGAAGCAGGGGAAGCCGTCTTATCGCCACGGCGTCATGCAAAAAGAACGGGAAAACGAGCTGCGTTTATAATGTCGACGTCGTGGACGATCTGGGCCGCGATATCGCGCAGGCGGTCGTGACGGGATTCAAGCTGTAGCCCCGCGGCGGAATGATACGGCGCATTCTATTCCGGCGCGTCCGAACGCGTCTCCGTCGCGCCGGCCGCGCTTCCGGCTTCCGGTTCGTCGCGCAGCCTGACGCGCCTCGCGGCCTCGCGGCGGCGATCATCCGTCATGGCGGCATAATGCCGTCTCGTCGTGTTGACGTCGCTGTGGCCGAGCACATCGGCCACGAGATAGATATCGCCGGTCTCATGATAGAGATTCGTGCCGAATGTGCTGCGCAGCTTATGCGGGCTGATTCGCTTCTTGAGCGGCGCGACGAGCAGCGCATACTTTTTGACCAGGTTTTCAACTGAGCGCACGTTCATACGCTTCTTCTGCATGGACAAAAAGAACGCCTGTTCGTGACCGGGAAGCGCCTCGATGGTTTTGCGCAGGGCCATATACGCCTTGAGCGCGCCAGCCACTTCTTCGGGGAAATAGAGGATGACCTGCGCGCCGCCTTTTCGGGTAACAAGAAAGCTGTTTTGAGAAAAGTCAATGTCGTCTATATCGATGCCGACGCATTCGCTTACGCGGATACCGGTGCCCAAAAACAGTGAAATGATCGCAAGATCGCGCGTTTTCGTAAGATCATGCCACTTTTTTTGTCCGTCTGACAGCGCGGAACCCGATTCGACTTCGTCGAGCATGCGCACAACCTCGTCGATTTCCAGGCGCAATATGGGCTTTTCATGCAGCTTCGGCAGGTCGATCAGCTGCGCGACGTTGCTGTTTACACGATTATTCTTAAATAAGAATTTAAA
>JAFZRB010000361.1 GCA_017620115.1 Clostridia bacterium
CGACGGCCTCCGACAGTTATTCATATCAGACTGCAGTCTATAACGACGCTTCCTCGAGTTATTCCTCCCAGTCCTCCGGATTCACGGGCGCTTCCGGCGGCTATTCGTCTCAGTCTTCCGGATTTACGGGCGCTTCTGTCAGCGCGAGGCCGGCGGCTGACGCGGACGGCGGGAGCTGGATCTGTCCCCAGTGCGGCAATCGGGTGGACTCGAGCGATCGTTTCTGCGGCGCCTGCGGCACGCCCAGGCCCGAGGCGCCCCAGCCCCGGAAGAAGCTGTGTCCCGGCTGCGGCTTCGAGCTGGATGAAGAAGCGGCCTTCTGCCCCCAGTGCGGCGCCCGTCTGACGTCCGGCGCCCAGCAACCCTACGCGCAGCCCGCGGCCGGCGCGTACCAGCCGCAGCAGGCTTACGCGCAGCCGGCGGCAGCCTATCAGCAGCAGTCCGCCGCGCAGCCGGTATACGACGCCTATCAGGCGCAGCAGCCCTATGCGCAGCCCGCGAACGACGCCCAGCAGCAGCCGGCCGCGAACGAGGCGTGGTTCCAGGAGAGCGTTCCGCAGGCGTCGGCCGCCAGGTCGGGAACTGTGCGCACGCTGGTGGCGAACGCGCAGGAGCCGCTCGCGCTCACCTTCGAGATCGATCAGGTTTTCGCGGGCGTGCACGAGGAACGCTCGTTCAGCATCG
This sequence comes from Clostridia bacterium, assembly GCA_017620115.1. Lineage (GTDB taxonomy): Bacteria > Bacillota > Clostridia > Christensenellales > Aristaeellaceae > Firm-10. The sequence goes on from JAFZRB010000361.1 coordinate 685, forward strand.
TTTCCAGCATGACCGTCGGGCGCAAGCCGCACTGCGATCTGCAGATCAACGACGACACCGTGTCCAGCTCGCACCTGCAGATCGAACGCATGGGCGACAGCCTGTTCGTGACCGACCTGAATTCGACCAACGGCACGAAACTCAACGGCAATCCGCTGCGCGAAAAAGCCCCGCTGAACAGCGGCGACGCGCTGGAGATCGGTCACACCGTGCTGACCGTCCGCTATTGAAACGACGTATTCGCAGATAGAACGCAAAGGGGCTGCCTCGCTTTGAGACAGCCTCGTATTCGCTGTTCTGCGCGATCGTGAAAGGACAGGAAAAACGACTTTACGGCAGGAGGACGCATTGGCCATGGGCGATTACAGGGACGCGAAACTGGATGTGGATGCGCGCGTCAGCGATCTGCTTGACAGAATGACGCTGGAAGAGATGATTCTGCAGACCGACCAGTATTTCAGCCGCGACTTCACCGCGTACAGCAGAACCGAAGACGCTGAGCGCGTCGATATGGACAAACTGGACAGCCTGCTGCGCGGCAACAGCGTGGGCAGCATCCAGATGCGTGGCATGACGCCGGATCAGGTCAACAAAGTGCAGACCTATGCCGTGGAAAAGACCCGGCTGGGCATCCCCTTCCTGTTCAGCGAAGAGGCGCTGCACGGCCTGTGCCACCGGCTCGCCACCGCTTTCCCGCAGCAGATCGGCCTGGCCGCCAGCTTCAACCCGGAGCTGGGCTTTGAAATGGGCCGGGCCATCGGCACGGAGGCCCGCGCCATGGGCATTCACGAAACCTACAGCCCCGTGATGGATCTGATCCGCGATCCCCGTTATGGGCGCACGGAGGAAACCTACGGCGAGGACACACACCTGGGCGCGGAATTCGCACGGGAAGTGGTGAAGGGCATGCAGGGCGAGAGCCTTGCCGATCCGGACGCCATCGCCGCGGAACCCAAGCATTACGCGGCTTACGGCGCGCCGGTGGGCGGCCTGAACTGCGCGCCCTGCGCCATGGGCCGGCACGAGGTCTTCTCGGACGCCCTGCCGATATTCGAGGCCGCCTTTGCGGACGGCGGCGCGGTGGACGTCATGTGCTCCTACAGCGCCATAGACGGCGTGCCCGTGTCCGCCGACCACGAGCTGCTCACCGAGGTGCTGCGCGATCAGTGGGGCATGCGCGGCTTCGTGCGCACCGACCTGACCGCCGCCGCCCGGCTGTACGACAACCACTATGTGGCCGAGACCCGCCAGGAAGCCATGGCCATGAGCCTGGAGGCGGGCGTGGATCTGCAGCTGTACGACTTCCGCCACGACGAGTGGCTGACCGGCCTTAAAGAGCTTGTGGAACGGGGCCGGTTGGATCGATCGGTCATCCGGCAGGCCTGCGGGCGCGTGCTGAAGGTAAAATTCCTGCTGGGGCTTTTTGAAAAGCCCTATGTTGACGAGAGCCGCTGGAAGACGTTCGTCCACGCTCCGGCGCACCTCAGCCTGGCGCGGCGGATCGCGCGGGAAAGCATGACGCTTCTGAAAAACGAAAATCACATCCTGCCGCTGCGCAAAGACCTGAAGGCGGTGGCGCTGCTGGGGCCCGGCGCGGAAAAAGCCATGCTGGGAGACTACACGGCCTGGGGCAAAGACGGCGTGTCCATCCTGGAGGCCGTCAGGAAGACCGTATCCCAGGAAACCGCCGTGCTCTGCGACAGAGGATGCAATTTCCTGGGAGACGCCGCGATCCCCTTCTCCCCCGACTGGCTCAGGGACGACGAGGGCAAGCCCGGCCTCACAGGCCGCTACTACAACGGGCGCGGCTTCGAGGGCGAGCCTCTGCTGACCCGCACAGACCGCCGGATCGACTTCAACTGGATTATGAACAAACCATTCAGCGAGGCGGATGCCTACTGCTTCAGCGTGTGCTGGACGGGCGAGCTGACGCCCCAGGAGAGCTTCGAGGGCTACATCGGCTTCA
>JAFZRB010000362.1 GCA_017620115.1 Clostridia bacterium
ATCGACGGCATCCTGAAGCTCGACGACGTGAGCTTCACCGCCAACTCCGGCGAGATTCTGGGCATCGCGGGCATCTCCGGCAGCGGGCAGAAGGAGCTGCTCGAGTCCATCGCCGGGCTGCAGGCCACCGAGGCGGGCAGCGTCGTCTACATTGCGGACGACGGCAGCGAGGAAGAACTGCTGGGCAAGGATCCCCTGAAAATACAGGAAATGGGCGTGGCGCTCTCCTTCGTGCCCGAGGACCGGCTGGGCATGGGCCTCGTGGGCAACATGGATCTGACCGACAACATGATGCTGCGCTCCTTCCGGCGCGGGCGCTCGCTGTTTACCGACCGCAAATCGCCCCACAGGGTGGCCGAGAACGTGGTGCGCGAGCTGGCCGTGAATACGCCCTCGGTCGCCACGCCGGTGCGCCGCCTGTCCGGCGGCAACGTGCAGAAGGTGCTGGTTGGGCGCGAGATCACCAACGCGCCCTCGGTGCTTCTGACCGCCTACGCCGTGCGCGGGCTGGATATCAACTCCTCCTACACCATCTACGACCTGCTGAACCGCCAGAAGAAAAACGGCGTGGCCGTGGTGTACGTGGGCGAAGACCTCGACGTGCTGGTTGAGCTGTGCGACCGCATTCTGGTTCTGTGCGGCGGCAGGGTCAGCGGCATCGTGGACGGACGCGCCACCGACAAGCGCGAGCTGGGCATGATGATGACCCGCATCGGAGGTGCAGACAATGGCTAAGCAGACGCAGGAACCGCTGTTCCACATCACCAAGCGAGGCGCGCTGCCCTGGTACAGGGCATGGCTCGTCCGCGGCGGGGCCGTGCTGGCGGCGCTGGTCTTTCTGGCGCTGGTGACCACGCTGGTCACCGGCGAAAACCCCATCAGCGTTTACGGCACGATCATCAGCGCCTCCTTCAGCTCCTCCCGGCGCGTGTGGGTTCTGGTTCAGAATATCGCCATGCTGCTGTGCGTGTCGCTGGCGGTGGTGCCCGCCTTCCGCATGCGCTTCTGGAACCTGGGCGGCGAGGGGCAGATGCTGGCCGGCGGCCTGGCCACCACGGCCTGCATGATCTGCCTGGCGGACGTTCTGCCCAACTGGGCGATCATCCTCTGCATGATCGTCGCCAGCGTCGCGGCCGGCGCGATCTGGGGCGTGATTCCCGCCTACTTCAAGGCGAAATTCAACACGAACGAGACGCTGTTCACGCTGATGATGAACTACGTGGCGACACAGCTGGTGGCCTTCTTCATCATCATCTGGGAAGTGCCCAAGGGCGCGGGCAAGATCGGCATCATCAACCAGTCCAGCCAGATCGGCTGGCTTCCGGTCATCGGCGGTTACAAATACCTGCTGAACGTGATCGTCGTGAGCGCCGTGTGCGTGGCGATGTATATATACCTCAATTACTCCAAGCACGGCTATGAGATCAGCGTGGTTGGCGAGAGCGAGCGCACCGCCCGCTATGTGGGCATCAAGGTGGAGCGCATCATCATCCGCACGATGATCCTCTCCGGCGCGCTGTGCGGCCTCACGGGCATGCTGCTGGTGGGCGGCACCGACCACACGCTGACCACCACCATCACCGGCGGCCGCGGCTTCACCGCCGTCATGGTGGCCTGGCTGGCGAAGTTCAACCCCATCTGGATGATCATGACCAGCTTCCTGCTGGTTTTCCTGCAGCGCGGCGCGAGCGAGATCTCGACGGTGTACGGCCTCAATCAGTCCTACGGCGACATACTGACCGGCATCATCCTGTTCTTCATCGTGGGCAGCGAGTTCTTCATCTCGTACAAAATCAGCTTCCGCCACGCCGCCCGGAAGGAGGGATACGCCCGTGTTTGATTTCGTATCGTTCATCCCCCGCGCGGTGATGCAGGGCATCCCGCTGCTCTACGGCAGCACCGGCGAAACGCTCACCGAGAAATCGGGCAACCTGAACCTGGGCATTCCGGGCATCATGTACGTGGGCGCCATCAGCGGCGTCATCGGGGCGTTCCTGTATGAATCCTCCCTGCCCTCCGCCGACGCCATCCGCGCCGTGCCCGCCATCCTGATCCCGTTCTGCGCGTCGCTGCTGGGCTCGCTGCTGATGGGCCTGATCTACTGCTTCCTCACGGTCACGCTGCGCGCTAACCAGAACGTGTCCGGCCTGGCGCTGACCACCTTCGGCGTGGGCTTCGGCAACTTCTTCGGCGGCTCGCTCATCAAGCTCTCCGGCAGCAGCATGCCCTACCTGGCGCTGTCCGGCACCAGCATGGTCTACAAGCGCTACCTGCCCGTCGCCGACGAGCTGGGCTGGTTCGGCAAGGTGTTTCTCTCCTACGGCTTCATGGCCTACCTGGCCATCGTCATCGCGCTGGTCGCGGCCTTCGTGCTCCGGCGCACCCGGGCCGGCCTGCACCTGCGGGCCGTGGGCGAAAGCCCCGCCACCGCCGACGCCGCGGGCATCAGCGTGAACCGCTACAAGTACGCGGCCACCTGCCTGGGCAGCATGATCGCCGGGCTGGGCGGGCTGTACTACGTCATGGACTACGCCAGCGGCATCTGGTCGAACAACGCCTTCGGCGACCGCGGCTGGCTGGCCATCGCGCTGGTCATCTTCACCATCTGGCGGCCGAACGTGGGCGTGCTGGCGAGCGTGCTGTTCGGCGGGCTCTACATCCTGCACATGTACATCCCCTCCGGCATGAACCTGGCCGTGAAGGAGCTCTACAAAATGCTCCCCTATGTGGTCACCATCATCGTGCTGGTCATCACCAGCATGCGCAACAAGCGCGAAAACCAGCCGCCGGCCCATCTGGGCGTCGCTTACTTCCGCGAAGAGCGCTGACCGGCAAACGAAAGACGGACTGTTCCCATCGGGAACGGCCCGTCCTTTTATTATGCCCAATGCCGCAGCGCCGGATATCAGCTGTTGCCCGCCCGCAGCGCCTTCTGAACGGCGGCCTGATGGGCGGCGTCCAGGCGGTTGCCGGCATGCGTGCGGCTGTTTGTGAAGTGGATGCAGAAGCATCCGTCGAAGTTGTTGTCCGGCATGGAATCGCTTTCGCCGTGGGGCATGCCGTTCATCGAGGCGGCGTAGGTCACGCCGTTCACCGTCACCCAGATGGCGCGGCGCGTCCACTGCCACTGATAGCCGTAGATCTTGTACATAATCGCCGTGTCGGCCGAGGTGAGCGGCTGCGCGTCCAGGTGGTTCGTGCCGCCGGTGCGCTTGATCTGGAAGCTCAGGCGCGTGTCGACGTCCGTCACCGTGCCGGTCATGCCGCGCTTGAATACGGTGGAGATGGTGCCCGTCCACCAGTCGCTGGAGATCACCCTGCCGATGGTCACGTCGCCCGTCGTGTCCGGAACGGACGTGGTGTCCGGCTTGGTCGAACTCACGTATTTCGCGGAGATATAGCCCGTCGTGCCGCCATACGACACGCGGTACCAGCCGTCGGTCTGCTCGTAAAGCGTCAGCTCGTCGCCCAGGCGCGCGACGGTCGCCACGCCGTATTCCGTGCCCGCGCCGGAGCGGATGTTCACCGCGCCGCCCGACACATATCCCTTGCCGCCCGCGGCCGGCGAGGCTGTGGCCGTCGCCGCGGGGGCGGCGCTCACGGACACGCCCTTCTTTGACACATAGGAGCTGGCCACATAGCCCACGCTGCCGCGGTAGTTGACCAGATACCAGCTGCCGTTGCGCCCGGTCACCGTCAGCTCGGTGCCCGCCTTGAGCACGTACATCACGTCGCCCTCGGGCGCCTTGCGCATGTTCACCTCGACGTCGGCCACGCCGGTCCAGCTCTCGTAGGAGGCGTTCTCAACCGCGCTCGACAGCGCGATGTATGCCTTCATGACGTAGCCCGTGCGGCCGTCGTAGCTCACCTTGTACCAGTCGCCCTTCTCGCCCGCCACGTTCACCTTGTCGTTCAGGCCGATCACCTTCACGATGGCCGCGTTGGCCGAGGCGGACGCGCGCATGTTCACGCGCGCCGTCGCCGTCGCGATCACGGAGGCGGCGTAGGCCGTCTCCACGTTCGGATCCGCGGTGGCAACGGGCGCGGGAGTCGCAGGCTGCCCGTTCAGCGTCACATACTGGCTGTAGATATAGCCGCTGCGGCCCGACGCCGTCACCTTGTACCAGCCGCCGGACTCGCCGGTCACGCTCACGCTCGCGCCCTTCGCGATCACCTTCACGATGGCCGCGTCCGCCGAGGCGGAGGCGCGCATGTTCACGCGCTCGCTGACCGTCGCCGCGACGGGAGAGGCGTAATCCCCGTTGTTTGTCGGAGCGGGCGTCGGCGTGGGATCGGGCGAAGGCGCGTTCCCGGTCAGCGTCACATACTGCCGCATGACGTAGCCCGTGGCGTCCGCCGTCGAAACGCGATACCACTCGCCGCTCTCGCCGATCACGCTCAGCGCCGCGCCGCGGGCCAGCACCGTGAGCACGGCGGCGTCCTTCTCGGCCCCGGCGCGCATATTCACGCGCGTGCTGGCGACGCCCGCGAGGGCCTCGGCATACGCCGTCTCGCCGGCCTGCGCCTCTTTGCCGGTGATGATATACTCCTTCAGGACGTAGCCCGTCCGCCCGCCGTAGGAGGCGATATACCAGTCGCCGCACTCGCCGGTGAGGGTTACGATATCGTTTTTGCCAATCACCTTTTCGATATCCGACGCCGTTACGGGCAGCGCGCGCATATTGACGCGCGACAGGGCGCGCCCGGCCACGGTATCCGTCCACACAGTCCGGGAAGCCGCCACGTCCGCGGCGATTTCCTCAGGATCGACCGAAACATATTCCTTCAGGACATAGCCCTGTTTGCCGCCGAGCGCCACCAGGATCCACTGATCCGCTTCGCTCACATATTGAAGCGTCTGCCCCCGGCTCACCACCGTCACGGCCTTGCTTTTCGCGCTGGGCTCCGTCCGGACGTTCAGGCGCTCCGCCGTCACAGTCACCGCGTCTGCGAGCGCGCCGCCCGACAGCATGGCGGCCGCAACGCACAGCGCCGCGGCACGGCGGATCATTTTGCCTGTATCCATCGTATTTCACGTCCTTTCGCACATGATACGCGCTTATTATATTACAAATCTATTTCAATTTCAAGTCTGTCCATACCATTTTCCCCATTCTTTTTGCATTTTTCCGGAGTTTAACAGGCTCCGCGCCGCAAGCCGCCATAAAAAACGCGCAAAAAAGTGACGCTGCCGCATATTGTTTGACGGCGGCGCGCATACTCTGTACCATAAACAGATTTATTGGAGGAAGAAGACATGGAACAGTCAGTCATCCATCTGTCAAACAGGCGCAGCGGCTGGAGCGAGGACGAATCTTCGCTCCTGTGGCGCGCCGCGGACGAAGCGCAGGCGCAGGGTCTTCCGCTGAAGCAGGTTTTTGAGCAGGTTGCCGAAAAAACGGGCCGACGCCCGAACAGCATAAGGAATTACTACTACGCGCAGGCCCGCGAGCGCGCGGGCGGCCACGAGCGCGCGGCCCGCTTCGTGCCCTTTACGGAGGATGAGGTGCGCTCGCTGGTCGAAACGGTGCTGCGCCGCAAGGCGGAGGGCATGTCGGTGCGCGCGTGCCTCCAGCAGATGGCGGGCGGCAGCCATTCGCTCATGCTGCGCTACCAGAACAAATACCGCGCCGTGCTGCGCTCGCGCCCCGAGATCATCCGCGAGACGCTCGAAAGGCTGAAGGCGGAGGGCGTCGAGTGCCCCCAGCCGCAGGTGCGCGCCCGCGCGCGGCTTTCGCCCGAGGACGCGCTGGGCCAGATGGCCGTCAGCGCCCGCAAGACCGGCGATTCCGAACTGATCCAGGCCTGCGACGTGTTCGCCCGGCTCATCCGCAACGGCCGGGCCGGCGACATGCCCGATCAGACCGCGCAGCTGGATCGCATGAACGTGCGGCTCGACCTGTACCGCCTGGCGCTCACCGACCGCACGCGCCTGATGCGCGCGTTCTGCGAAACCGCGGACGAGTTCGCGTCTTCCGTGAAGGAATACCTGATCTGCGGCCGCCAGGAGCGCGTCGACCGGCTGGACGCCTTCTGCGACCAGCTGACCGATCGCCTCGGCCGCCTGGAGAGCTGCATGACCGCCGCGCAGGACGCGCTGAAGGAATAGAGCCTCCCTCCCCTTTCGCCGCCCAGGGCCGTCTCATTTGATCCAGTAAATTGGAGTTTACAGGGCACAAAGGGGCTTCCCCTGGAGGGGAAGCTGTCGCCGCAGGCGACTGATGAGGTGTTATCATTGCGACCAGCATC
>JAFZRB010000363.1 GCA_017620115.1 Clostridia bacterium
CGCCGGAGCGACTTGCTTTCTGCCTCACAGATTCGCCTTGATGGCCTCGATGAGTTCCTTGTACTCCGCCTCCGTGAGGTACTTCTCCTTCGGATTCATGGCGAACACGCCGCCCCACTCGTAGCCGTCCCGGTACTTGGGCACGAGATGGAAGTGCAGGTGGTGGCCAGTGTCGCCGTACGCGCCGTAGTTGATCTTGTCGGGATGGAACGCCTTATGCAGCGCCTTGGCCACGCGGTCGATGTCCGCGAAGTAGGCGTCGCGCTCCTCGCCGGTCAGCTCCACGAATTCGCTCACGTGCTTCTTGTGCGCCACGATCACGCGGCCCTTGTGGCTCTGCTCCTTGAACAGATACAGCTTCGACGCCGGGAGATCGCAGATCTTGATGCCGAATTCGTCCAGTTCAGGGCCCTCGAAGCAGTAGGCGCAGCCCTTGTTGTCTACCATGCCGTTCTCCTCCTTTTTATTTGGTCGTCACAGTGCTTCTTCCACAAACAGTTCATCGCCCTCGCCCAGCCGCCATATGCTCCTGAAGCCCGCCGCGCGCATCACCTCGAGCGCCGCGTCCAGGCCGCAGATCAGCTTCTCCGCGTCGTGGCAGTCGCTGCCGAAGGTCACGCGCCCGCCCAGCTCCCGCCAGCGTTTGAGCTGGCGCAGTGCGGGATAGGGCCGCGTGCGCCGGCCGCGCGCGATGGCGCCGGTGTTGACCTCCAGGAGGCGCGTCCCGTCGCAGCAGGCCTCCAGCGCCTCCAGCGCGAGGGCCTGGTAGGCCGGGTCGTCCTCGTCGAAGAATCTGCCTCCCTCGTTGAACTTGCAGATCAGATCGTAATGGGCTATCACATCCGGCCTGATCCTTTTACACATTTCTACTTCGCGCGTATAGTAATTCTTCGCCATGGCCAGCGCGTCGCCTGAAAACCCTTCGCGAAGCAACCGCTCGAAGCTTTCCTCGCTGTGATCCACGGAATGGACCACGCCGTCGCGCCCGTCGAGATAGTGCACCGTGCCCAGCCGGTAATCGTAGGGGATCGTACGGTAGCCGAAATAGTCCTGCTCGATGCCCAGCCATATCTTCATACGGCCCTCGTACAGCTTCGCGACGCGCCGCACCTCGGCGGCATATTTCGTCTCGCCCCGCATGCCGAACAGGTTGATGGTCTGCGGGCCGTGCCCCGAAAAACCCAGCGACACCAGTCCCATTTCATACGCCCTCTGCGCCATATGCTCGATGGTTTCTTTTCCGTCGCAGAACACGCTGTGCGTGTGGAGATTGGAAAGATGCATGATAATCACCCGCCTTTATAATCTGCCGCCGTCGTCTTTCAGCATCAGCCGCATGTCGCCCGCGAGGTATAACGAGCCGCATATGAGAACGACGCCGTCCTCCCCGGCCAGCTCGCGCGCCCGAATGAGCGCCCGCGCCTCGTCCGCGATCGCTTCCGCCGACAGGCCGTGCGCGTTGAGCTGCGCGGCCAGCGCCTCGCAGGGCAGCGCGCGCGGATAGTCGATCTGCGTGGCGACCGCCGCGTCCGCCATGCCCGCCAAGATGCGCGCGCACTCGTCGGTGTCCTTGTCCTTCATCATGCCGGTCAGGCACACGACGCGCCGTCCCGGCAGGAATTCGCGCACATACTCCGCCAGCGCCCGGGCGCCGTGGGCATTGTGCGCGCCGTCGATGAGCGTGCGCCCGTCCAGCCATTCCAGCCGCGCGGGCCACACGGCCGCCTCCAGGCCGCGCATCGCCTTCTCTTCGTCCAGACGCCAGCCCTTTTCGCGCAGCAGGTCGAGCCCCGCCAGCGCCAGGCAGGCGTTGTCGACCTGGTGCCGCCCGGCCAGCGCGATGCGGGCGTGATGCCCGTTATAATCAAACTCAGCGCCGCGCGCATGGCAGGAAACGTTTTCCGGAATACGTTCGGCGAGGTCACAGAGCGCCGCGCCGCGTCCGCGCGCGATATCGCGGAACACGTTTCGCACGCTCACGGTCTGCTGGCGCTGCACGGCGACCGGCACGCCCGGCTTGATGATGCCCGCCTTCTCAAAGGCGATCTGCTCAAGCGTATCGCCCAGCTGTTTGGTGTGCTCCAGGCCGATGGGGCCGATCAGGCAAATTTCGGGCGATATGATGTTCGTGGCATCCAGCCGGCCGCCCAGTCCCACCTCGATCACCGCCGCGTCCACGCGCTCTTCCGCGAACCACATGAGCGCCAGCGCCGTGCCCAGCTCGAACCACGTGGGCTTTATGCCCCGTTCGGCCAGCGCCTCGGCCGCCTCGCGCACCCGTTCGGCCAACTGCGTAAAGTCCGCGTCGCCGATGGGCTCGCCGTTCACGCGCATGCGTTCGCTGTAGCGCATGAGGTAAGGAGAGGTGTACAGGCCGGTCTTCAGCCCGCATTCGCGCAGCATCCTCTCCAGCAGGGCGCAGGTCGAGCCCTTGCCGTTGGTGCCCGCCACATGGACGCACCTGAGCTTATCCTGGGGATCGCCCAGCGCGGCGGCCAGCGCGCGCATGTTGTCGAGGCCGTTTTTTTCGCTCGCATAGCGCAGGCCATCGATCCATGCGATGGCCTGCGCCGCGTTTTCAAACGGAGTTCTGTTCATATGGTTAAAGCGTTTTGAGCTCCTCGATGCGGGCGTCCAGCGACGCGAGCATCGCCCTGTTCGTTTCCAGCTTGGTTTTCTCGGCTTCCACCAGCTGCTGCGGCGCCTTCGAGAGGAAGCCCTGGTTGGCCAGCTTGCCTTCCGCGCGCGCGATCTCGCGCTCCACGTTCTCGCGGTCCTTGCCGAGGCGCTTGAGCTCCTTGTCCACATCCACCAGGTCGCCCAGGGGGATGTACAGCTCGCAGGCCGCGCACACGGCGCTGGCGGACTTCTCCGGGTTCTCGTCGTCCGCTCCGATCAACTCCACGGCGCTGGCGAAGGCCAGGCGCGTGAAGTAGTTTCCGGCGTGTCCGAACGTCTCGCGCCAGCCCTCGGCAGGCCGGATGATCAGCCTCGCGCGGCGGCCCACGGCCACGTTCATCTCGGCGCGGAGATTGCGGATGGCGCGGATGGCGTCCATCACACCCTCCAGCTGCGCCGCTTCCGCCGGGAAGTCGTATTCGGGCTTCGCCTGCGGCCAGGCGCTCATCATGACGCTGCCCTCGGTGCCGGGCAGGTAGCGGAAGATCTCGTCGGTGATGAACGGCATGAAGGGATGCAGCAGCTTCATCGTACCCTCCAGCACATACACCAGCACCTCGCGCACGGTCTGCTTGGCCTCGGCGTCGTCGCCGTTCAGGCGCTGCTTGGCCAGCTCGATGTACCAGTCGCAGTACATGCTCCAGATGAAGTCGTACACCTCCTGCGCGGCCATGCCCAGGTCGTAGTCGTCGAAGTGGGCCGTCACGGAGCGCACGGTATCCTGATAGCGCGTGAGGATCCACTTGTCGGCCAGCGTGAGTCTGTCGACGGAGGGCAGGCCCTGCGGCTCGAAGTCCGCCATGTTCATCATCACGAAGCGGGCCGCGTTCCAGATCTTGTTGGCGAAATTGCGCGCGGATTCGATCTTCTCATCGCTCATGCGCAGGTCGTTGCCGGGCGACACGCCCAGAGCCAGCGAAATGCGCAGCGCGTCCGCGCCGTATTTCTCGATCATCTCAATGGGATCGATGCCGTTGCCCAGGGATTTGCTCATCTTCCGGCCCTGCGCGTCGCGCACGAGGCCGTGGAGCAGCACCGTATGGAAGGGCGTCTCCCCCATCTGCTCCACGCCGGAGAAAATCATGCGGGCCACCCAGAAGAAGATGATATCGTAGCCGGACACCAGCACGGAAGTGGGATAGAAGTACCTGAGGTCTTCCGTATCCTCCGGCCAGCCCAGCGTGGAGAAAGGCCACAGCGCCGAGGAGAACCAGGTATCCAGCACGTCCTCGTCCTGGTGCATGTCAGATCCGCACTTCGGGCATTTGGCCACGTTCTCGCGGCTGATGACCATCTCGCCGCATTCGTCGCAGTAATACGCCGGGATGCGGTGGCCCCACCACAGCTGGCGGGAAATGCACCAGTCGCGGGTGTTCTCCATCCAGTTGTAGAACACTTTGGCGAAGCGCTCCGGGATGAAGCGGGTCTTGCCCTCCCGCACGGCCTGTACGGCAGGCCTGGCCAGCGGCTCCATCTTCACGAACCACTGCTTCGAGACCATGGGCTCGATGTCGGTGTGGCAGCGGTAGCAGGTGCCCACATCGTGCTTCAAAGGCTCCACGCTCTTGAGGAATCCGCCGGCCTCCAGGTCGGCGAGGATGGCCTTGCGGGCCTCCAACGTGGTGAGGCCCGCGTACTTGCCGCAGTCCAGCACCTCGGGCTCGTTCTCGGCTCCACGGCCGCTGGCGATCAGCTCGGCCGCCTCGGCGGCCTCCGCGGCGCCGGTCATATGGCCGTCGTAGGTGAACACGCGCACGATGGGCAGGCTGTGGCGCTGGCCCACCTCGAAGTCGTTCGGGTCGTGGGCGGGGGTGATCTTCACCACGCCGGTGCCCTTTTCCATGTCGGCGTGCTCGTCGCACACGATGGGGATTTCCTTGTTCAGAAGCGGCAGGATCACATGGCAGCCGTGCAAGTGCTTATAACGCGGATCCTCCGCGTTGATGGCCACGGCGGTGTCGCCCAGCATGGTTTCGGGGCGGGTGGTGGCCAGCTCGAGAAACTCGCCGGTCTCCTTCACGGGATACAGCAGGTGCCAGAAATGGCCGTCCTTCTCCGCGTATTCCACCTCGGCGTCCGAAATGGAGGTGTTGCAGTGGGGGCACCAGTTCACCATGCGGTTGCCGCGATAGATGAGGCCCTTGTCGTACAGCCGCACGAACACCTCCACCACGGCCTTGTTGAGGCCCTCGTCCATGGTGAAGCGCTCGCGGCTCCAGTCGCAGGACGCGCCCAGCTTGCGCTGCTGCTGCACGATGCGGCCGCCGTACTGCTCGCGCCATTTCCAGGCGCGGCGCAGGAACTCCTCGCGGCCGATGTCCTGCTTGCTGAGGCCCTCCTTGCGCATGGCTTCCACGATCTTCGCCTCAGTGGCGATGGAGGCGTGGTCGGTGCCCGGCAGCCACAGCGTGGGATCGCCCTTCATGCGGTGGTAGCGCGTGAGGGCGTCCTGCGGCAGGGTGTCCATGGCGTGGCCCATATGCAGCTGTCCCGTGATATTCGGCGGCGGCATCACGATGGTGAACGGCTTTTTGCCGGACACGCGATGCGCCTTGAAGTAGCCCTTTTCTTCCCATTCGGCGTACAGGCGATCCTCGATCTCCCGGGGCGCGTACACCTTTTCCATTTCCACGTTCTTCATATTCTCCCATTCCTTTCATCTGTCTGAAAACAGTTGTTTTACCCAATAATCTTCATGGTGACCAGCGCGCCGGCGGCCACGGCCAGCAGCCCTATGAGCTTCAGCGCCGTTTTCCGCCTCTCGCGGCCCTGCGAAAGAGGACCCGACAGCGCATTCAGCGCGACGCCCAGCGCCATCAAGAAGAGCCCAACGGGATTCCAGCGGCCGAAATCGCCCGCGTCGCCGGAAAAGATCTTCTCAAGCACTCTGTATCACCTTCCTTCAATCCGCACTGGCACAAAAAACGCGCCCCGCAAAAGGACGCGCAGGGCGTGGTACCACCTTCATTCGGAGCGGATGCCCGCTCCCTCTGCGCGCTGTAAGGGGCGCTCCCCGGACGGGCTACTCCGTTCGCCCGTTCCTCCTCCGAAGCGACCTTCACGGGCGGCCTGCGCGGACGGCCTTTCAGCCAGTGAACCGTCCTCTCTGAGCGCGCCGGATACCGCTACTCCTCTTCATCACGGGAGAATATCGAATATATTATAAGGGAAAAACGCCGTTCCGTCAATGCGCTTTCCCGCCTTTTCCGTTTTTAACTTTCCCGCCTTTTCCGTTTTTAACATAGATCAGGCCGTAATACACCATCGAGAAAAGGCTCATGCCCAGCCCCGCATACAGCAGCGCATGTCCGATACGGCTGACCGCCTCAACGCCGTGCCACGGGAAAATCGCCGCGATGGCCAGCATCAACAGCGCCGTGGCCACCTTGCCCGACCAGTTCGACATGACCACCGTGTCGCGTTTCTTGAACAGCAGCGTGCCGCCTGTGACCATCACGGTCTCCTTCGCCAGCAGCACGATCACCACCCACCAGGGCAGATAACCCGTCACGGCGAGACAGAGCATCATGCTCAGCTGCATCAGCTTGTCGGCCAGGGGATCCATGAGCTTCCCGAACGCCGTCACCTGGTTGAGCCGCCGCGCGAGGTAGCCGTCCGCCGCGTCGGTGACGCAGGCCGCCGCATACACCGCGAACGCCGGCGCCGTCTGTCCATGACAAAAGAGCGCAATGAAAATCGGTATGAGGATGATCCGGATGATCGTGAGGACGTTTGGAATATTCAGCACAAACACAGCGCATCTTCCTTTTGTTTGCGCAGGTACGCATGATAGGCGTATTATAGCATTTTTATCGGCCGGTGACAACGCGAAACCCAAATCTTTTGCATATCTTCATATTTTTTGAAGGCGGGCGTGCAGCCGTGCCGCGTGTAAATTTCTCTGTTTGGCTTGATTTTCAGCCCGATTGGCATTATTCTATACGTGGTTCCAAATCATTTTTACAGGAGGAAGATATGATGAACAGACTCCAGAAACTGCTTGCGCTCGTCCTGACCGCCGTTATGATCTGCGCCGCCGTGCCGGCGCTGGCCATGACCGAAGACGAGTACGCCGCCGCCGCGAAGATCGAGACCACCCTGGCGGACGATTACACCGGCAAGACCGTGATCCTGCACTCCAACGACGTGCACGGCGCGATCGCCGGCTACGCCTACATCGTCGGCCTGAAGAAGGTCTTTGAAGACAAGGGCGCCGAGGTCATTCTGGCCGACGTCGGCGACTTCAGCCAGGGCACCCCCTATGTGTCCACCACGAAGGGCGAAACCGCCATCGCCATGATGATTATCGCGGGCTACGACGTGGCCGCGCTGGGCAACCACGAGTTCGACTACGGCTATGCGCAGCTGATGAACACCATCAACGAGGCGACCGATCCGGAGCTTGAGAACAAGACGCAGTTCCTCTGCGCCGACATCATCCTCAGGGAGACCGGCGAATCCATGCTGGACGGGCATACCATCCTGACCACCGAGGGCGGCCTGAAGCTGGGCTTCTTCGGCATCGACACCCCCGAAACCGCCACCAAGGTCAACCCCGGCCTCATCACGGAGATCAGCTTCGTGTTCGGAGACGACCTGTACGCTTACGCGCAGGCTGAGATCGACGCCCTCAAGGAAGAGGGAGCAGATCTCGTAATCGGCCTGACCCATCTGGGCGTGGACGTGGAATCCGAGGCCAACGGCTATCGCTCCGTCGACCTGTACGCCCACACCACCGGCGCCGACCTGCTGCTCGACGGCCACTCCCACACCGTGATGACCGCCGGCGAGAACGGCGAACCCATCCAGTCCGCCGGCACCAAGTTCAACTACGTGGGCGTTGTGGTCATCGACAACGAGACCAAAGCCATCGAGGACAACTTCCTCATGCCCGCCAAGACCGGCGCTTACGAGATGGTCAAGGACACAGAAACGGCCACGTGGGCGCAGCTGTTCATCGACACGGTGGACGAGGAATACAGCGCCGTGTTCGCCACCTCCGAGGTGCTGCTGACCGGCGACCGCGCGCCCGGCAACCGCACGCAGGAAACCAATCTGGGCGACCTGATCACCGACGCCATGGTGTGGAGCGTCGTCAAGGAAGGCGGCCTCAGCCAGGAAGAGAAGAACGTCGTGGGCATCACCAACGGCGGCGGCATCCGCGCACCCATCAATGAGGGCGACATCAGCATGCTCAACATCAACACCGTGCTGCCCTTCGGCAACACCGTGGCCGTCGTTTACGTGACCGGCGCGGAGCTGCTCGAGGCGCTGGAGGCGTCCACCTACTGCACGCCCGATCCCATCGGCGGCTATCCGCAGACCAGCGGCATCACCTGGACGCTGGACACCACCAAGGCATTCGACCAGGGCGAGAATTATCCTGACTCCACCTACTACGCGCCCGCGTCCATCCAGCGCGTGACCATCGAGGCCGTCAACGGCGAGCCCTTCGACCCCGAAGCCACCTACGCCGTGGTGACCAACAACTTCTGCGCGGCCGGCGGCGACACCTACTATGTGTTCAACCGCGCCTATTCGGAAGGCGCCGGCTTCGACACCGGCATCCCGTTGGACGAGGCTGTGATGGCCTACGTCGCCGACGTGCTGAACGGCAACATCACCGCCGAGGCTTACGGCGAGCCCCGCGGCAGCGAGACCCAGATCGCGGCTGCCGAATAATCCTTCCAACAACCGCATACAAATCCGGCTCCCGGCGCGCGCCGGGAGCCTGATCTTTTGTAACGCCTTACCGTTTCTGCCTTTTCCACGGCGTGTCGTTGCGCAGGAACAGCTCGCCGGCGGCCTCCGCCTCGCGCCAGGAGGCGAACAGCCGGTGCGTGCCGTCCGGCGCGCGAAGCGGCGCGCCGCCCGCGAGAAGCGCGTCGAACAGCGCGCGCGGGCTGTCGGCGGCGCGCGTCACACGGCCCGCGGCGTCGACGTGATAGACCGGCGCCGCGCTGTCGATGTCTGTCGGCTCGTCGGCGGCGTAAAGGCCGTCGTCGTCCCGCGCGAACACATACAGCCGCGGCAGCGCGTACCACGATACGCTGACCTCGTCGCCCTCGCGGAGCAGATGAAACCCCTTTTCGGCCAGCGCCCGCGCGAGCCCGTCGTCGGCGGCCCGCGCCGCGACGCGGCAGATCTCGACCCCCGCGTCGCGCGCCATGCCGCCGTGAATCAGCACGCCCGCGGCGTCCGGCCATTCGTCCGGATCAAACCAGATGATCCTCTTTTCCATACGCGCACCTCCCATACCGGCATGATAAACCCGCCCGCCGCATTTGTCAACCCAGGATGCGTTTGCGTCAGGCCGGCGGCCCTGAGGCGCGCGGAGCGCTTCCTGCCGCGTGAATCGACGAATAATATACATACTTTATACAGAAATCATGCGCGGATATATTGACTTATTCCCTCACAGTATGGTATAATAGCCAAAAATCTTTCATAAGAATACAGGCTTCACAGGATGCCTGTCCCGCTGTGGAGGATTTGAGACGCGCGCTGAAGGACGGAAAAGAAAGGCTGGAATGGTTCATGAATACGGAGCTTGCGATTTTTATCATCTACCTGATCATTACGGTGAGCATCGGCGTGTTTTTCTTCTTCCGCAGCCGTGAAAGCGGCAGCGAGAAGGAATACTTCCTGGGCGGCCGGAAGATGGGGCCTTGGGTATCCGCCCTGTCCGCCGGCGCGTCGGACATGAGCGCGTGGGTGCTCATGGGCCTTCCCGGTTCCATTTATTTCTACGGGATCGGTCAAACCTGGATCGCCATCGGCCTGGCCCTCGGCTACACGCTGAGCTGGATCTTTGAGGCGCCGCGCCTGCGCCGGTATTCCATCGCGGCCAAAGACTCCATCACCATCCCGCAGTATCTGACCAACCGCTTCCTCTCTTCCAGCAAGGCCATGCAGGCGATCTGCGCGGTGATCTTCCTGGTGGCCTACACGATTTACGCCGCCAGCAGCATTTCAGCCTGCGGCACGCTGTTTGAGAAGGTTGTGGGCATCGATTCCCATGTGGCCATGTACCTCGCCGCGATCGTCATCGTGGCCTATACTTTCATGGGCGGTTTTTCCGCCGTTTGCTGGACGGACTTTTTCCAGGGCATGCTGATGCTTGGCGCGCTGCTGATCGCCCCGATCTTCGCCCTGGCGCTGATAAACGCCGGCGACAGCGCGTCCGCCATGAGCCAGGTGGGCGGCGGCTACTGGACGCTGTTCACCAACTGGAAAGACGTGGCTTCCGGCTTGGGCTGGGGGCTTGGATACTTCGGCATGCCGCATATCATCATCCGCTTCATGTCCGTCCGGTCGGATAAGGATATCAAGAAGAGCGCGACCATCGGCATTTCATGGACCGTGCTGATCCTGGGCTTTTCCGTGGCCGCCGGCATCATCGCCCGGATGATGGGCGAACGGATCGTCGTGGGGAGCGCGAGCGAGGCGGAAACCGTATTCATCCAGATGGTGCGCCTGATTTTCCCGGCGGCGATCAGCGGCGTCCTGCTGTCGGCCATTCTGGCGGCCTCCATGTCCACGGCGGACAGCCAGCTGCTGGCGAGCGCCTCCGCTTTTGCCAGCGACGTGTACAAGCCCATCCTGCGCAAGGGCAAGGCTGAGGACGCGGAGATGTTCTGGATCGGCCGGCTGGTGGTGCTGATCATAGCGCTGGCCGCCCTGCTCATCGCCACCGATCCCAACTGCGGCACCATCATGGGTCTGGTGGGCAACGCCTGGGGCGTGTTCGGCGCGGCCTTCGGCCCGGTGATCCTGCTGAGCCTGTTCTGGAAGCGGCTTACCTTCAAAGGCGCTGTGGCGGGCATCGTATGCGGCGCGGCGGTGGATATTCTTTGGCTCGCTTTCCTGGGAGATTTCGGCCTGTATGAAATCATCCCCGGCTTCGTGTGCGGCCTGCTGGGCGCGCTTGTCGTATCTCTTCTGGACAGGCAGCCCAAACCGGAAGTGACGGCCATGTTCGACCGGGTCGCCTCCGGCCAGGAAAGATGAACCTCCTTCTTCACGGCGGAATATGTGACGAAAAAAACAGAAAAGGATACAGGGGCCGTCTCGCAACGAGGCGGCCCCTGTGCCGGCATGATACGCACGCGATATTTCGGTAAAGCTATTGCGCGCGCCGCTTCATGATGCTATACTGAACACAATAACAAAAAGGAGTATGTGTGCGTTATGGAAAAAGCTCAGCAGCCTCTGGCCATCATCAACAACAAGGCCATTTACGATTCCGATATCGACGATATGATCGCCCAGATGGGCCAGCGCGGGCAGGCGTACCAGTCCGAAGAGGGCCGGGCGCTCATCCTGGAGCAGCTCATCGCCCAGCGCCTGTTCCTCGCCGACGCCATGCGCAACCTCTATGAGCGCGAACCCGCGTTCAAGGCGGAGCTCCAGCGCATCAAGGAGCAGCTGCTCACCCAGTACGCCATCAGCAAGACCGTCGATTCCATCACCGTGACCGACATCGAGGCCCGCAAGTTCTACGACGAAAACCGCGATCAGTTCTCCGCCCAACCCGTGGTGAGCGCCAGTCATATCCTCGTGGATTCCGAAGAGAAGGCCAACGATATCCTCTCGCAGATCAACAGCGGCGCCATTTCCTTTGAGGACGCCGCCCGGCAGCACTCCTCCTGCCCCTCGGCGCGCCAGGGCGGCTCGCTCGGCGAGTTCAGCCGCGGGCAGATGGTGCCGGAATTTGATCAGGCCGTGTTCGATATGAAAGAAGGCGAGCTGCGCGGCCCGGTCAAGACGCAATTCGGCTATCATCTCATCCGCCTGGACGCCAGAAAGACCGGCGAACCCGTCACCTTCGACGAAGCCGCTCCGCAGATCAAGGCGCATCTCCTCGAGGAAAAGCGCCAGAAGGCATACCAGAGCCGCGTGAACCAGCTCAAGATCCTATACCCCGTCGAACGCCCCGGCAAGAGCGGGCCGAAATCGCCATTCACGCTGGTGTAGCGAAATCGCCGTGTTCGACGCGCATAAGCTGTTACTGTCCGATCAGACGCAGGCAAAGGAGGATAAGCCATGAAGGTTCTGATGATTAACGGAAGTTCCCATGAAAACGGATGCACCATGACGGCGCTCAGGGAAGTGGCCTCCGTCCTGGAGCAGGAGGGCGTCGGCGCGGAGATCGTCCAGCTGGGCAAAGGGCCGGTGCGCGACTGCATCGCCTGCGGCAGCTGCCGCGGCAGGCGGCGCTGCGCGTTCAACGACGATCCCGTGAACGAGACGCTCGAAAAGGCGCGCGAGGCCGACGGCTTTGTATTCAGCTCGCCGGTCTACTACGCGCATCCCAGCGGCCGCATCCTTTCGTTCCTCGACAGGCTGTTCTACGCGGATTCTTCGGCCTTCTGGCACAAGCCCGGCGCGGCGGTGGTTTCCGCGCGGCGCGGCGGCACCACGGCGTCGTTCGACGTGCTGAACAAATACTTCGGCATATCGCAGATGCCCACCGTAGGCGCGACCTACTGGAACATGGTGCACGGCAACACGCCCGACGAGGTGCTGCGGGACGAAGAGGGCCTGCAGACCATGCGCAATCTGGGCCGCAACATGGCCTGGCTGCTGAAATGCATCGAGCTGGGCAAAAAGAACGGCGTGCCCGCCCCGGCCATGGAGCGCGGGCATTCGACGAATTTCATCCGATAATCCAGTGAAAAACAGCGAAGCCCTCCAAACCCGATCCCGGGCCGGAGGGCTTCGCTTTTCTTTTTCCGCCGTTACAGGAACCGCATGCCCCCGCAGCAGCAGTTGCACAGGCAGTTGAGCGCGATGCAGGTGACGCAGGGATTGCCGCACAGCGCGGCGGGCATGCCGAACTGGCGGCCGCGGGCGCGGTAGGTTTCTCCGCCGGCTTCGATCTGCTGGAGCAGCATGCGATACTCGAAATTGTCCGGATCCATGCCGACGGCCTGGCGGGCGTGCTCGCGCGCGATGACGCGGTTGCCCATGCCCACGTTGGCCTGCGCGCTCAGGAAATACCATTCCGCCGTGCGGGCGGCGGTCTGCTTCAGCACGTTCAGGGCTTCCTGATAGTAGCCGTTCATCACGTAATTGCGCGCGGCTTTAATCTCGCTGGGCTCATCGTTATAGGCGCGCTGGTAGCCGCCCTGGCCGCCGCCGAAGCCGCCGAACGGATCCCAGCCGTAGCTGCCCCAGCTCCCATAGGGGCCGGACGACCCGCTGTAGCCGCCCGCGCCGCCATGTGCGGCGTTGCTGGGCTTGTAGTTCGGATCGGTCAGCATGGCATAGGCCTCGTTGATCTCCTTCATCTTCTCCTCGGCCTCTCTGGAGCCGTTGTTCCGATCGGGATGATACTTGAGCGCCATTTTCCGATATGCCTTTTTGATCTCATCCTGCGAAGCGTCTTTTGAAACGCCTAGCACCTGATAGGGATCCGTCATGTTTTATTTTTCCTTTCGATGATCGTCGCTGTTCTTTTGCAGGGCGGCGTAGCGGCACCACACGCCCGAATAGAAGATATTCCTCAGGAGATTCGCGTCCCGCACGATGGGTAGCCGCTCGAACTGCGCACACGCCTCGGCCATTTCCAGCGTGAGGATATCCTTCATTTCGCTCTCGTAATCGGCGCGGCCGCTCATTCCGATGAGCGGATTGGGCCGGCCGGCCCTGACATCGCCGGGCAGGTCGTCGTAGGCGTCCATCAGGTAGATGAACCGCCCCAGCGCGCGGCCCATGCGCCTGAGCGGCTCCGCCCAGAAATCGTTTCGCCAGGCGTAGATTTCGCCCATGATGCGGCCGGTCACGTTGGCCGCCGCGTCGATATCGTCCAGGCCCCTCGCCTCGATGCGGCTCATCTCGTCCACCGCCTCGCCGATCACGCGGCATTTTTCGGGCCAGCGCGCCTTCGTCCGCCCGTAGGCCGGAGCCAGCGCGTGCCTGAGCGCCAGCTTATCCACGCGCCGCTCGTCACGCCAGTCGTCGTCGGCCTTATGCCAGGCCAGCACCACGCTCATGTCGGCCGCGTAGGCGGCGCACTCGTCGGACACATAGGCGTGCGGCCTCGCCATATGCGGCGCGCAGCGCTCCCGGCCCGTCTCGCCCGCGGGCTCATACAGCGCGGAGAGCAGCAGGTAGACCACCGTCATGTCGTAGCTGAGGGTGAACCGGCTCAGCTGGCCGTTCCTCTGCCTGAGCGCGCGGCACAGCCCGCAGTAATACGCCTTAAAGCGCTCGTATTCACCATCCGACAGCGCCTGCCTGTTGATCGAGACATAGCCGTACACGCCTCACAGCCTCCTGATCTTCCTGACTGGAATTTATTATACCACGGAAATATGAACTGAGATAATGCAAAATTGAAATATTATGCGTTTCCCATGCTTTTTTAATGAACCAGCCCCCATGGACGCGCTTTCTCTGAAGGATTAACAAACATTTTCCACGGCGCTCATATTCAGCCACACTCGCTTGATATTTGCGTGGTAGAATAAGGCATCGAGTGGGAAACGGGGAGGGATCGGCATGCAGTCATTCTGGAACAAATTCAAGGCGGGTTACCTCCGCTTCATGCAGGGGCGCTACGGGGCGGACCAGCTGGGGCTGGCGGTCATCTGGACGTCGCTCATCCTCAATCTGGCCGCGGCGATGTGCGGCAATTCCGCGGCGGCCAGCCTGCTGAACCTGCTCAGCACGGCGGGCTGGATCTGGGCGCTCTGGCGGCTGCTCTCGCGCAACAAGCAGAAGCGATACGCTGAAAACCAGTGGTTCCTCGCGCGCTGGGCGACAATCAAAACGCCCGTGATGCAGGCCGTGGCGCGCTTCAAAAACCGCAAGAAATACGTCTACTTCACCTGCCCCCAGTGCCACATGAAGCTGCGCCTGCCGCGCGGCGTGGGCAAGGTAACGGTGAAGTGCTCCAAGTGCGGGCACAGCTTTGAGAAGAAGGCGTGATTGAAAACCGCCCGAATCATATGGAACGCCGCCGCAACGGAACGAGCCGTGCGGCGGTTTTTGAACAAACGAACTGTTCTATTTTTTGCGCAGCACGTCCAGCGTATGATTGGACGCGCCTACGAGATGCTGGTTTTCGCAGATGCTCATGGTATATGCGATGTATTTTTCATAGAGCCGCGCGTCCAGCGCGTCGATCTCATCCCGGCGGTAGTACGTGAACATATCCGTACCCACGTAGTGAAGGCGCTCGGCGTCGAGCAAGGCGTCCAACCCGTCCACGTCCTCCCTGCGATAAAGCTCAAAGATACCCGCGGGATTGCTGATGGGCAGCCACGTCCGCTCGTCCAGCAAACCGTTTTCAACGACAAAATCGTACAGCTTCCTGCCGGACAACACAGCCTGGATCATGGAGGCGTCAAACTGGCAGTATGCGACGACCAGCAGCCCGCCCCGCCTTGTGACGCGCAGCGCCTCCCTGAGCGCCGTTTGCTTGTCCGCCTCCGTGTAGAGATGGTACATCGGGCCCAGGAGCAGCGCGACGTCGAAGGTCCTGTCCGGCCAGCGGGACAGGTCGAGCGCGTTGCCCGGTGCGACTTCCACGTCGTC